>JAISNZ010000208.1 GCA_031275955.1 Desulfovibrio sp.
TCCAGAAAAAGGCGCTGATCAGAGAGGGAAGTATCCCCGCGCCCATCATGGCGAAGGCGGCGGACCACAGGAAGATGAGGCCGGTTATTGTCTGCGCGAAATAGGCTATAACCACCGAAAGGATGGAACAGACAAGCATTGTGCCGCGGGAAATGGCCAGGATCGACTTTTCCCCGGCATCGGGCTTGATCAGCTTCTTATAGATGTCGTAGCTGGTGCACTGGGAGGTGATCAACAGCATGGTGGCAGCCGTGGACATAATGGCGGCAATGATGGCCATCAGAATAACGGCGGCAAATGCCGGCGGGAAAATATCCATGGCCACGGCGGGAAATGCGGCGTCGATCCGGGGCAAATCGGGAAATCTGTTCCGGGCATAGCTGGCGACAAGCAACCCGGCCAGATAAATCAGCATAAAAGGAATCATGCACAGAGCAACCGCGCCGCGAGCCACCTTTTCATTTTTGGCAAGATAGATGCGGGTGAGCTGATGTGGCTGGCACAGGTTGCCGCAGGCCCAGATTAAAAACCAGCCGAAGGAAACCGAGGCGGTCAAAAAGGAGTTCGTGCCGGACAGCAATGCCGCGCCCTGTTGCCAGGGTTTCCCTTCAGGCGTGACCGCTGTTCCCAACTTGGTAATCAGAGCTTCGAAACCGCCTGCTTTGATCAGTATGGTGGGGATAAGCACAACCATAGCTCCGACCATCAGGAACATGCAGACGGTGTCGGTCCAGGCCACCGCCCTGGCTCCGCCCGAGAAGGTATAAATGAAGACGACAGACGCGCCGATAATGATGCAGGTCATATACGACAGCTCGGATACCTGGCTGAGTACAGTATAGATGCCCATATACATCGCAGCGAGGCCGATGGTGTAAATAACCAAAATAATTACAGAATAAAGACCCCTGGACCATTTGGACGGATAGCGCAGGCCAATCAGATCCGGCATGGTGACCGCATCATTGTAATATCCGAACCGCCAGAATTTTTTGGCGAAAAAGGCAGCCAAGACAAACAGGCAGGTAAGCGTGCCCAAAAGCTGCCAGGTGGCGGACCAGCCGTAAGCGTAGTTGAAACCGATGGTGCCCACAAAGGAACCGGCGCTCAGAAAGCTGCCTCCGTACACGCCGGCTATAACAATAACTCCCATGCTTCTGCCAGCCACAAAATAATCGGAGACTGTTTCCTTTTTTCTCCTGGACGCCATGTGACCAACGGAAAGAAGCAGAAGCATGAACAGGATCAGAACAACAATGTATATGTTCATTTCTCCTTCCCTCCTTCTTCCAGGTCAGGGCGTGGAGTAGCCTCGGTATTCTTGACCAGGACAAGCAAAATAATATCGTAAATCAGGGCAACGCCAATCAGGCAACCCACGATAAAAGGTACATCTCCCATACCCCGGCCTCCTTTTTTCCTCTTCTTTTCCTGGACCACGTTCCTATTTTTGACCGAGGACAGCCTCTGCCACGCGGCGGCCAATCATCCGGCTTGCTTTAATGCCCAAATCGTCGACTTTGGCGGCGTCGCGGACTTTTCCCCGTTGCGGGTAGTTTGTGCCGGCGCCGCCCAGATAACAGCCGGGGGTGAAGTCCGGCCCGGTGCCCACAACCATCATATCGTGCACGAAATAGTAGTAGTGGATTGCCTGGATGGTGAATTCCTGGCCGCCATGGCGGTTGCCGCCCATTGCGATGCCCGCGCCGATTTTCCCGCGCAGCGCATACTGGTAGGAGCTTGTTCCATAACGCAGCAGCCCTTCGGTGCGATCCATGAATGCCTTGACCTGGGCGGTCAGGTTTCCGAAAAATACCGGACTGCCGATAATGAGGCCGGCACAGGCCTTAAGCTTCGGATAAATCTCGTCCATTCCGTCCCGGAAGGAAATACAGGGAATATCCCCGCCTGCCGCAGGCTCGTTACAGCAGGCAAAACAGGAGTTGCAGGGTGCGATCGTGTAATCCCTGAGGTGAATCAGTTCCGTTTGTATGCCCTTGATCTCAGCGGCCGCAGCCATGGCCTGCGCCATAAGAAAATCCGTATTCGCGCCCTTTCTGCTGCTGCCGGAGATTCCAAGGATCAGCTTGGCGCTCATTCCAGATATCTCCTCCAAAATTTTTCTTTCACGCTGCCTATAGCCATTAACGCTTGAAACATTTCGCTTGCGGCGGGCAGAGCCCACCTGCTCCTGTTTCGCGGCAAGGATTTGCCTGCAAATCCTTGCCGACCAGTTTTACCGTTTCCCTTGTGAACTGCCCTGATACCAAGTTGCATTCAAACTCGTTTGAATGCAAGACGCCAAAGTTTTTGAAAAACAGGCAAAGCCTGCTTTTTCAAAAACTTGCTGGCAACGGCTTCGCCTCTGCCCTACCAATTAGCTTTCTATTGAAAGCAAATTGGCATGAACCCCTGGCGCGGGGATCTTTTACCACTTTTGCCGCAAGCAACATTTGTTCCAACCGGGAAGAAGCGCTCAACGGCCTGCCAGGACTTCGCGTAGCGCGCAATACAGGCCAGGGGGCCGGTTGCCTGAGTATTCATTTTTGAAGCAAAAACCAACGACTATGTATATATGCATGAACGGGCCTTTTGCCGAAATTCGGCTGACGGCAGACGGGGATTCCGGATGCGTTGCCAGACATGCGCAAATGAGCGAGAGTTCTGGGCGCGGCACAAAAATTGCGTGCGCGGGACCAAAGAACCGGGTTGGACGGGTCGGCGGCTTGACGCCCGGCGGGGAGAGGTGAAGACCGTTCGCCGGGCAATTTCCCGGCAGAATGTGGGGCCTGCGAATTTTTTCAACAAGAAAGGAGCCGTTATGAAAAAGAAAAGCTTTCCTGTCGGTTTGAGCTTTGATGTAGACGGAGAAACCCTCTGGACGGCCCGGGATCCGGAAAACGCCAAACGGCCGGTACAGCTTTCCATGGGAGCCTACGGGCTTATTGAAGGTGTCCCCCGCATCCTGAAACTGCTGGCTAAGTATGAACTGCCCGCCTCTTTCTTTGTCCCCGGAATGATTTGCGAGCGCTATCCGGACGTGGTCAGACGGATTGCCGGCATGGGGCATGAAATAGGCAACCACGGGTACAGCCATACCCATCCTCACAAATTCAGCGCAGAAGATGCGGAACGAAACGAACTGATCCGGACCAGCGCGCTCATAGAAAAACTTTCCGGAAAGCCTCCCAAGGGTTATCGCTCTCCAGCCTGGGAGTTCAGCCCCAGGACCGTCAACTTGTTGCGGGAACTGGGAATAGACTGGTCCAGCAATATGATGCATACGGATCAAATCCACCGCCTTGAGGTCTTTGGGCAAAAGACGGATATCGTGGAGATTCCCGTATCCTGGATGCTGGATGATGCCGCTTATTGGCTGTATAGTCTGCTGCTTGTGGGCAAGGCCATGCAACCTCTTGCGGCGGTGGAGGAATACTGGAAGACGGAGTTCGAGGAACTGTACAGGGAATATATGGAAGACGAAGCCGGGGAGCGAAAAAACCAGTGCTATATGCTCACCTGCCATCCTCAGGTCATCGGCAGACCTGCGCGGATGAAACTTCTGGAAACCGTCGTCTGTTTCATACGCTCCTTCCCCAATGTAGAGTTCATGACAGGGGCTCAGATGCGGGACCGCTATCGGAAGCTGGCCAATGAGGCCGAATTTCAGGCCTGATTTTCTTGCGGGGGCGTTATGGACTGGATCCGGGAAAAGGGGTGCCAGAGACGGACTTAGGGAGGTTTGCATGGTCAGGACAATTGTTGAGCACTTACAGGAAAAGATACAATATTTGGAAAAACAACTTGCACGAAAAACAAAAGAAATCGCCATGCTGAGAGGCGCAATTGACGCTTCCTGGGTAGGAATCACCATTGCCGATGGGGACGGAAAATGTTTGATGTTGAATTCTTCCCACCACCGGATTACCGGCTTGGACCCCGTTACGCATATAGGAAAGAGCTATGCCAAGATTGAAAATGAGCTCAACAACATATCATGCAACATGGAGGTGGTCCGGCAGGGCCGAGCCGTTCATATTGAGCAGGAACTGGGGACAGGGCGTCGCTACATGGTATACGGAACACCTTACAGTGATACTGACAACGGCCGGCGGTATATTGTATGTAATCTTGTGGATGACATTGAAGTCAACCGTTCCAAACAGGAGCTGAATCTGAAGGGGAAAATTGCTGAAGCAGAACGCCTTGTCCAGCAGGAACTGCTGGACAAGGAGCAGATCGGCAGAAATATCATCCATCGAAGCATAAAAATGAGAAAAGTTCTGGAACGGTGCATTCGCATAGCTCCCTTTGATTCCACTGTGATGCTGCTGGGAGAGTCAGGCACCGGCAAGGAATTGCTGGCTGATTATATTGTTGCTCAGAGCTGCCGCAAGGACAGACCTTTTATCAAGGTCAACTGTGCCGCTATTCCTGAGGCTCTTCTGGAGTCTGAGCTTTTTGGCTATGAAGCGGGGTCTTTTACCAGCGCTCGCCCCCAAGGGAAACGGGGTCTCTTTGAAATCGCCGACAAGGGCACCGTTATGCTGGATGAGATAAGCGAAATGCCCCTTAACCTTCAGTCCAAACTCCTGCGTTTTCTGCAGGAGAAGGAAATTTTCCACATCGGCGGCAACAATCCCATCAAGGTGAACGTTCGCATAATAGCCGCCACAAACCAAGATCTGGAGGCTCTGGTCAAAGCAAAGAAGTTTCGCCGTGACCTCTATTACCGTCTTAACGTGGTCCCCATTATCGTTCCACCCCTGCGTGAACGGAAAGAGGATATTCCCCTGCTGATTTACCATTTTCTCTGCATGTATAACGAACGATACAATTTGAAACGACAGTTGTCATTTGACGTTATTGAATATATAAGGCATAAGGAGTTTGAAGGCAATGTGCGTGAGTTGCAGAATACCATTGAGAGAATCCTTTTGCTTGCCCCTGAAAATGTGATCTCACTTGTGGATATAATTGAACTTTTTGATTTGAGTAGCGCGGAAGATGGGGAGAGTAGAATAAAAGGCCTTAAATGCATTATGGACGAATTCGAACGGAATATCCTTAACAGCTGTTTAAAACAGTGCGCGACTATTACTCAGGCCAGCGTACTCCTCGGAATCAGCCAGCCAACCCTGTCCCGCAAGCTCGCTCATCACAAGTTAAGCGCCGGCGTGAAGAAAGACGCGCTCGCCGCGCGCGAGTAAACCGGGTGGGGAGAGGATCAGAGGCGAAGCAGCAGTTTGGCGACCAGGGCGGTGCGCGGCGGAATATGGTCAATGTAGGCAAATTCCCCGATGTTGTGCAGCAAGTCTCCGGTCACTCCCAGCCCATCCAGGGTGGACGCGCCTGCAGCAGCGGTGAAGTTCCCGTCGCTTCCTCCCCCGACGTGGATGCCCTGCAGGTCAAGGCCAAACGCTTTCCCAAATGCCCTGGCCGTTTCAAACAGGGTGGAATCCGCCCGCATGACCGGTTTGTCGATTCCCCCTTCTACGCGCAGCTTTACCCCGGGGAGCAGAGGTTCCATCGTCCGGATTCTCCGCTCCGCTTCAGCGCACAACTCTGCGCTGATCGCCCGTACATCCATGGAAAAGGACGCCTCTTCAGGCACCATGCAGGTACCCTTGATCCCGCCGTGAATCCAGGTGGGAGTCAGGCTAAGGCCTTCGCTGCCGTCGTTCCATTCCTTAATCCGCAAAATCTGCCGGGAAACTTCTTCAATAGGACTGATCGCCTTGTCCGGGTTCGTGCCCGAATGTGCGGCGATGCCTTTGGCGATTACTTCGTATGTACCCCGCCCGCTGCGGCTCGTTTTTACATAGTTCAAATGAGTGCCGCCAGGCTCCATGACAAGCACATGTCTGTACTGACGGGCCTTTGTAACGATCAGGCTGCTGGATGAAAAGCTTCCCGACTCTTCATCGCTGTTGAAGAACACGCCCACGGTATGCTGAGGGAAAAGCCCCAAGTGCAGCAATGCCTTGACGGCGAAATAGGCCATGATGATCCCCCCCTTCATATCCAGAACTCCGGGGCCATATATCTTGTTTTCCTTGTCCCTCCTGCGGAAGGGCATGGTGTTGAGTGTTCCCACGGGAAACACAGTATCATAGTGTCCCACAAGCAGGACATTCTTCGCGCCCTTACCCAGTTCACCATACAAATGATCGCCGCATGTATCCTGGGGAATTTTTTCCATGGAAAAACCCAGTCTTCCGAAATGTTCAAACAAATATTGCCCGCACCGATCGGAAACGGCTTTGTCCTCATGGGACGGAGATTCCAGCTCCACAAATTCTTGCAGCATTGAAAGCAGAGATTCCAGATTGTCTTTACTATACTGAAGTAAATTTGCATCTTCCATGCCTTTCCCCTCGTTTTTCAGGCGCACTTTGCTTATGGAGCAATTTTGGCGATTTGGCTTTGAGCTTGTCGCCTGACGGCGGGCAAAGCCGCCTGCTCCTGTTTCGCGGCAAGGATTTGCGAGCAAATCCCTGCCGGCAAAGGTTTCATTTTCAATCCCACTCTGCTCCTAGCAAATTCTATGCCGATTCCCGATTCTCCGAAATGGCACGGCGGCATATAAACGCAGAAGGGAAGATTCCGCGCGATTATTCAATAATGAATACGCGGAAAAGAGGGGAGCGAGGCGTAAAAGCCTCAAGCGCAGGGGGAAAAAAGAAGGGGAAAAAGCGAAGGCGACTAAGGCGAAAAAGCGCGCCGGTCCTGACGATCAGCACGTTATGGGACGGTGGGGATCCCAGACCGCGGAACAAAGGGCAAGATCCGCAGGGCCATTTGCTCTCGGCGCGCGACAAAACAAGGGAATCCGGGGGCCGTCCGTCCCGCGCGCAGGCGCGGGACGGACGGCATCTGAAAAGACATGCCCCCGGCGGGGTTCGGGGCGGAGCCCCGATTCAGCGCAAGGGTCTCAACCCCTTGCCTCCGCTTTTTTTGAAGCGGCCGACTTCCCCTTCTTTTTCCACAACTGCATTTCCTTCATTTTCTCCCGGCGCGTCTTTTGCAGCGCTTTGCAGGTCAAGGCCGTCTTGCGCTTGATGCCCCATTTTTCACGATACTCCGCGGCCGTCAGTCCATGACTGGCCAAATGCTTCTTGGTCAGGAGCTTGAAACTCTTTCCGCATTCAAGACAGGTCACGCTGGCGTTTTTGATCCCCTTGTTCTTGGGAACAGCCTCAGAGTCCGTATCAGGGGGAAGAGGCTCACCCGAAAGTCCGGAAAGGGTCTGGGAAAGACTCCGGACCATTTGAACGATTTCCTCTTCGCTCATTGAGCGCACTGAAGCCTGAGCTTTCACAATTTCCAGCGCTTCCTGCAAAAAGATGTCGGCCATGATTGTCTCCATAAAAGGGTAGTATGTGAAAGAATGACGAACAATAGGCGGAAGGGAAAAAAAATGCAAGACGTGAAGAAGGGAAAATTTTGAAAAAAGGGCGCGAGACGGAGAGAATTTCGTTACCGAAGATGAGGACATATTCGGTTTGGAAATGGAATAACGCCTCCCTTTCTCCAACAAGCCTGTCCGCCGCTCCGGCGGGGAATTATTTTTCCTGCCACAGGGGCAGCTGTTTTTCCTTGTGGTCGATCCTGGCCACAAGGCGGGAGCGGACGGGGCTTCCGGGTCCCTGGGCGGGCAGGGCGGTCAGGAAGCGGGAAGGTTTCAGGCGCAGTTCGCGGCCGTAAAGGATGCGGCGGTTGGCGCAGGAGAGAAAGAGGGCGTCCCTGGCGCGGGTGAGGCCAACGTAGAAGAGACGGCGCTCCTCCTCCAGATCGAGGGAGAAGGATTTTTCTCCCTTGCCGCTGAGGAGTTCGCCGGCGAAAGGGAGCAGGCCGTCTTCCAGACAGGGGAGGAAGACGGCGCCGAATTCCAGCCCTTTTGCGGCGTGCAGGCTGAGGATTTGGATTTTTTCGGCGCGGGCGCGGGCCAGTTCCAGTTCGTTCTGCAGGTTGATCCAGGTGAGCAGTTCAGCCCAGCCGCCATTGGCCGCATAGGCCCTGATCAGGTCCTTGAAGGCGGCGGAACGCCAGAAAAAGGCGTCGAAGGGGGGTATGCCGGAGAGAAAGGCGGCGAGGCCCAGGGGGCCCTTGGCCAGAATCTTTTTGGGAAAGGCGGGCAGGCAGGGGGCATCCCCGGCTCCGGCCACGGCGATGCCGAGCATGCGTCCGGCTTCCTGCAGGAGGACCCGGACGCGGGAATCCGCCCAGAAGGCGTCGCCGACGGGTTCGGAAACAGGGAGTCCGGCGCGGGCCAGGGCGGCTCTGAGGGGCAGGGCCAGGGCATGGGCGCGGACAAGGATGGCGATATCGCCGGGACTGTAATCCGCGCCCTCGATGGTGTAGTCCTGTTTGAGTCCCGGCTGGGTCACGTCCATCAGGGTGTGGCTGCCCCGGCCGATGAGGGCCGCGATGCGCTGCGTTATCCAGACGGCCTCCGAGTCGGCGCCCTGGGCTTCAAAAAGGAAGATGGAGGCCTGTTCGGTCCGGACCGGGACGGGAAAGCCGGTGACGGCCTGCGGGCCGAGGATGGAGGATGCCGCCGCCAGGATGCCGGGCCGGGAGCGGTAATTGCGGTCCAGGGGGATTATGGCGAGCGTGGGCCAGACGGCGGAAAAGAAGGCCAGGCTTTGACCGTGGGCGCCGCGGAAGCCGTAAATGGATTGATCCGGATCGCCGATGCCGAAGAATCCTCCCCCCGAGGGGGGAAGAAGGGAGCGGATCAGGGTGAGCTGCAGGAGGGAAAGATCCTGGACTTCATCCGCCAGGATGTGGGACCAGGGGAGGGGGGAGGGGACATTGCGGAGGCGTTCCAGCCAGAATTCCAGGAGATCCGTATAGTCTGCCAGATTCCAGGCGGCCTTCTGGGCGGAGTAGCGGGCGGCGGCTTCGTCCAGATCCGGGGGAAGTGGGCTCAGGCTTTCCCTGGCCAGGGCCAAAGCCTGCCAGCTTTCCCGCAGATTTTGGGGCGTAAGATCGGCATTGGCCTCGGCGAAGACCTGGCGGGCGTTTTCCTCGGAGAGGAGCAGGGGGAGATTTTTATGGACACGATGCCGGACCTCCAGGGCAAGGGCGTGCAGGGTGTCGGAGCGGGGCAGGGGGGCGTTCCGGCCCGGCAGCTCGCCCAGGCGTTCATCCAGTTCTGAAGCGGCCCGGCGGGTAAAGGTGACGGCCAGGATGTTCCGGGGGCTGATCCCCTGGCTGAGGAGGTATCCGACCCTGGCCGCCAGGGTGCGGGTCTTGCCGGATCCTGGACCGGCCAGAACCAGGACGGGGTGCGGGCCGGCCAGGACGGCCTTTTCCTGGGCGGAGTTCAGAGGGCCTTCCCCCTGGACCGGGGGGGAGGAGGGGGAGGCCGCAGGGGCGGCGGGAGAGGGCGCAAGGAAGAAGGGGGGCGGATCCGCCGCTTCAGGGGGAGAAGCGGGCGGCGCGCAAGGGGCGGGGTCTTTGCCGCGCCGCTGTCCGCCGCCCGGGCACTCCAGAAGGGAAAGGCCCTTGACGACGGCCCGGCCCCCATGTCCGGAAAGACTGGTCCCGCGCCGGATTTCCCGCCGCTCCTGCTCGCTGAAGACGGAGATCCGGCCGTAGGCGCCGTCATAGCCGCCTTCCCGCAGAACCTCCCCCTGGCGCGCGCGGCGCACGGCCTCGCCCAGAGGAGGCAGAAAGCGGGCCAGTTCGGAAGGCTCCCGGTCCTGCAGGATGCTCAGTTCCGATCCGAAGCGGGCCACGGCTCCGGCATACATTGTCCTGACCTTGCGGCTCTTGGCAGAGGCGCCGAGGATTTCGGAGAGCAGTTCCGGCAGGGGCACCAGGGAAAGAAAGCCATGCCCGCCCAGGGCGTCCGGCCCGGCGGCATAGACAGGCTCGGTTCTGTCGGCCAGTTCCATGACCCGGTTGAGTACCCCCACGGTGAGCGGTTCGCCGCAGACAGGGCAACGCCCGCCAAGAGAGCGGGTTTCCTCGGGAGAGAGGCGGACGTTGCAGGCGCGGTGCCCGTCCAGGTGGTATTTCCCTTCCTCGGGGTAAAATTCCAGGGTGCCGAGAAAGCGGGTGGGCCCTGGGCGGCGGGGTCTTTCAGGGCTTCCAGCTTTCCCTGGTAGGAGACGGCGCCGGCGAAAACATTGGCCTCCCGGCCGAGGTTTTCGCCGGAATGGGCGTCGGAATTGGAGACGAGCCGGCAGGAGTCCAGCCGGCTCCAGAGCCGGTTCATGGCCGGATCGGAGGATAATCCGGTCTCCAGGGCGAAGATGGCGGGGGTGAGGTCGCCGAAGCATTCCTCCAGGCTGTCGAAGCCGGACTTGGAGCCGAAGAGGGAAAACCAGGGAGTCCAGATATGGGCCGGGATGAAAAAGGCCGCCGGATGCGTCTCCAGAACCATTTCCAGAAGATCGCGGGAGTCCAGCCCCAGGATGGGCCGGCCGTCGGCGGCCAGGTTTCCCGTCGCCTCCAGGCGGCGGCAGAAGGATTCCGCCGCCTCCAGGTGGGGCATAAAGACCAGGTTATGCACCCGCCGGGTTTTTCCCCCCCGCTTGTAGATGGAGCTGATTTCCCCCTGAAGCAGGAAAAGAGGGGAGCCGGTTTCCGTTTCCGGCGGAGAGGGCGCGGGCAGTTCCGGCAGGACGGAGGAGACCTCCTCCCGGAGCCGGTACAGACCCGAAGCCTCATCCCGAACCAGGGTCTGGGCCAGTTCCTTGCGCCATTGGGGATGGGTGAAGTCTCCCGTGCCGAGTACCGCCAGACCCTTGATTCCGGCCCAGGCGGCCAGAAGGGCCGTAGACAGCCGGGGACTGGTGGCCCGGGAATAGCGGGAATGGACGTGCAGGTCCGCGCGGAAGATGGGCATGGGGCGGTCGGCATTCATGAAGGCGCTTCTCTCCCCTTAAGCGTTTTCCCGGCGTTACATCCCCAGGGCGCGCAGGGTGTTTTGGCCGGCAATGCCGTCCACGGCCAGGCCTTCCCGGCTCTGGAAGGCCCGCACGGCCTTGGCCAGGTCGTCGGAATACAGGCCGTCCGCGGGGCCGTTGTACAGGCCCTTTGCCGTCAGGAGGCGCTGGAGCTTTTCCACCAGGGCGCCTTTGTCGCCGGGCTGGAGAAACAGGGTCTGGCTTTTTCCCTGGGAACTCGTGTACAGGGAATATTTGTTTTGTTTGGCCATTTCCTGCCGCAGTTCCGGCTTGGCGGCCGCCTCGGCCAGCATTTCCGCGTCCGCGGCCAGGGCAGCCTTGGCGTTGGCGATTTTCGGGCCGGCCGCCGGCGCCGCGGCCAGAATGGCGGCGACCTTGGCCAGAACGGCGCCTGCCTCTTTCAGATTGCCCTGCTGCAATTCTTCCACAGCCCGGACCCGGGCCTCTTCCGCCGCCAGGAACAGGGCTTCCTCCCGGACAGGGCTGGTGACAGCCTCCAGGGCGGCGTTTTGGGCCTTTCTTTCCTCTTCGTCCGCGACAACAGCCACGATCAGAGGCAGTTCCAGGGTCTGGAGGCCGCCGGCGGAGTCATCCGCCAGGGCGAAGGCCAGGGAGGCCGTTCCCAGAACCTGCGCCGGGCCGCTTCCGGGGCGGACCCTGGCCCGCAGGAGGACCTGACGCTCCTCCCCGGCCTGGAGATCGCCCATTTCCACGATCAGGCCTTTGGCCGCCGGGGAGGTGGCATAGCCGTAGCACTTGATGTCGCCCAGCGCGGGATCGGGAAGGAAGATCAGCCGCAGTCCCCTGGTCGCGCTTTCGGCGGCCAGGGACAGTTCCTGGCGGAAAAAGGCGGGCAGGTCCTCGGAATCGCGGATGTAGCTGTACTGTCCGCCGCCGCGCTGGGCAAGGAGCTGCAGCATGTTTTCATCGTAGTCCAGGCCAAGGCCCAGGGTGGAAACGGAGATGTTCCTGTCCTTGGCGGAGGCGCCCATGGCGGCCACCTTCTTAGCCTCGGTGAGGCCGCGGTTGGCCAGACCGTCGGAGAGCAGGAGAACCCTTTTGCCGCTGTCGTCCCCGGCCTTTCGCAGCTGGTTGATGCCCGCCTGGAGGCCGCCGGAGAGAAAGGTGTAGTCGCCGGGGGTCAGGCTGTCCAGAAGACGGTTCAAGGCGGCCTTGTCCGTGACCGGGGCAAGGGGGGAGAGCACCTGGACGGTGGTGTCGTACTGCACAATGGCCAGTTTGTCCCTGGGACCGAGCAGGCGTACCGCCTCCTTTCCGGCCCGGACGGCGTAGTCCAGTTTGCCGGCGTCAGCCATGGAGCCGGAGCGGTCAAGGACCAGGGCCAGGCTCAGGGGCGGCCTCCGCGCTGTCTTGCCTGCCGCGGGAGCCCTGAAGCGCAGCAGGATGTGGATCTCCGTCTCCCCGGAGGGAGGGATGGCCGCCTCGCTCAGAACCCCTTCGGCGCTCAGGCCGGCCAGACTCTGTTCCACTCTGGCGGGCGCCAGGGGATCGACCCCGGTCTGTCCGCCCGCGGGAAGGGACGGCCCTGCCAGGAAGAGGAAACATGCGGCCAGGAACAGAAGATGCTTGCCCATGGGCGGCTCCTTTGGAAAGAAAGGGGTTTCCCGGGCCGCTTGCTCTTCCGCCCGCAAAACAGTATGTTTCAATCCACAGCCGGCTCCAGCCGCCGACCGCCGACGGACTCCATTCGGCGGATAGGGAGAGCCGGCTGGATTGCCCTTCCGGGATTCCGGGGGAGGGGTTGCCCGGATGGTAGACCCGGCTTAGCCGGGCGTCAAGCGGCAATCTCTCTGGGCGGCAATCTCCCTGGTTTCTCTCGCCGAAGGCGCGGGGAGGCGAAATTTTATGGGCAACAACTGGATCGAGCGGGGACGGCAGGTCCTGGAGGTGGAGGAGGAAGGCCTGCGGAGCGTCCGCGACCATCTGGGTCCCTCTTTTGCGGCGGCCGTGGGACGCCTGGCGGCCGGCGGCGGCCGGGTCATTGTCACGGGCATCGGCAAATCCGGCCTGGTGGGGCGCAAGATCGCCGCCACCTTTTCCTCCACCGGCACCCCCGCTTTTTTCCTCCATCCCGTGGAAGGGGCTCACGGCGACCTTGGCGCCGTGCAGCCGGGAGATGTGGTCCTTGCCATTTCCTATTCCGGGAGGAGCCGCGAGCTTACAGCCATTCTGCCGGCCCTGCGCGGCCTGGGAACGACGATCATCGCCCTGACCGCCCGTCCGGACTCCCCCCTGGCCGCTCTGGCCGACATTGTCCTGGATGCCGCCGTGCCCCGGGAGGCCTGTCCCATGAACCTGGCCCCCACCAGCAGCTCCACGGCCGCTCTGGCCCTGGGCGACGCCCTGGCCGTCTGCCTGATGGAATGCAAGAACTTCACGCCCGCGGATTTTCAGCGTTTCCACCCGGGGGGCGCCCTGGGGGAACGCCTGCGCCTCAGCGTGGCCGAACTCATGAGAACCGGGGATATACCCGTCGTCCCCGCCTCGGCCCTTCTGGATCAGGCCCTGACCGTTCTCAATGCGGGAGGGCTGGGGGCGGTCGTCATCCTGGGCGCGGACGGCGCGGTCGAGGGCATCCTCACCGACGGCGACGTCCGGCGCTGGCTCTGCCGGGGGTCTGCGGATCTGCGGACGCCGGTGGCGGCGGTGATGACCAAAAATCCCCGCCTGGCCCGGCCGGAAAACAGCGTGGCCGAAATCATGGACATCATGGAGCAGAAGACGATCACCGTGCTGCCTGTGGTGGATGAAGGCCGGAGACTGGCGGGCATTGTCCACCTGCACGACCTCCTGGGCAAAGGGCAGATCGCCTTCGCGCCTTAGAGCATATTACCATTGAAAAAGGTGTAATTCGCTCTGCGAGGATTTGCCGGCAGATCCTTGCCGCGAAACAGGAGCGGGCCGGCTGGCCGCAAGCGAACTGTTTCAAGCGTAAATGCCATAGAAAAATGAGGAAAGAGGCCATGCGCCGACAACATCCGCACGCTCCCAGGGTCGCCCTGCTGGGGCGTCCCAATGTGGGCAAATCCACGCTTTTTAACCGGCTTATCCGCAGCAACCGGGCCATTACCCATGACCGGCCGGGCATAACCAGGGACCGTCTGGAGGGAGTGGTCCGTCCCGGCCGTCCGGATGCCTTCCTGCTTGTTGATACCGGCGGGGTATCTCTGGACGGGGGAAACGCGGCGGAACCAGGTCCGGACGGTCTGCGCGGATTTGAAGAGGCTGTTCTGGCCCAGGCCCGGGAGGCTGTGGCGGAAGCCTCCCTCCTTTGTCTGGTGGTGGACGCCCGCGAAGGGCTGAGCGCCTTTGACCAGCGTCTGGCCGCCTTTCTGCGCAAGACGGCGAAGCCCATTCTGCTGGTGGTCAACAAGGTGGACGGCCCGGAAAAGGCCGATTCTCTCCTGGCCGATTTTCACGCCCTGGGTCTGGACCTCCTCCCCTGTTCCGCCGCCCACGGCTATAACCTGCGCGTTCTGGAGGAGGTTCTGCGCGATCGCCTTTTCGGCCCTGAGGCGGGCGAGCGGGAGCCGGCTGACGGATTTTGGGTGGAGGAGGACTCCTTTTCCGGCGGGGCGGCGGACGATGCCCGCGATCTTCCGGCCGCCGATCTTCCGGCCGCCTCCGGGCGGGACGGCGCGCCCTGTGTCCCAAAAGCCGGCCTTTCCCCTCCCTCCGCGCAAGGGCCGCTACGGCTGGCCGTCCTGGGCCGGCCCAACGCCGGCAAGTCCTCTCTGGTCAACGCCATGGCGGGCAAGGCGCGGATGATTGTCAGCGCTGTGCCCGGCACCACTCGGGACAGCGTGGATGTGGCCGTTGACCTTGACGGGGCGCCCTGCGTTTTTGTCGATACGCCCGGAGTGCGGCGACCCGCGCGGATTGCGGATACGGTGGAACGCTACAGCGTCAGTTCCTCGCTCAAAAGCGCCTCCAAGGCCGACGTCACCCTGCTGGTCCTGGACGCCTCCGAGGGGGTCACGCAACAGGACAAGCGCCTCATTGACCTGTTGCACGAACGCAGGACGCCCTTCCTTGTGCTGGTGAACAAAAGCGATCTCTTCACGGCCGGCGAACAGACGGCAAGGGAGAAGGCCTTTCGCCAGGCCCTGGAATTCTGCCCCCATGTGCCCCTGCTCTGCATCTCCGCCCTGAAGGGGCGGAATTTGCGCCAGATTGTCCCCCTGGCCGGGAAGATCCACCGGGAATGCGGCCTGCGGATCAGCACGGGCCTGCTGAACAGGTCCATGCAAGAGGTGCTGGAGAGGCACCAGCCTCCCCTGGCGCGCCGCGTCCGGCCCCGTTTCTTCTATCTGACCCAGGCGGAAACCCGGCCGCCCACCTTTGTCTTTTTCGTCAGCGACGCGGATCGCGTCCTGCCCGCGTACAGGAGATATCTGGAACGCGCCTTGCGCGCCCGGTTCGGCATCGCCCACGCCCCCATGCGGATGCATTTCCGTTCCTCCCATGCGGGGAAGGAGCGCTGAGAGCGCAGGAGTCGGCATGAACAAAATCCTCCGGACAGCCCCTGATCCCCTGCGCGGCGATGCGGATGCGCAAGGACGCGCGGAACAACAGGCCCAAAGCTCCATGCTGGCCGAGGCGCTGGCCGGGACAGCCCCCCGGGAACGCGCCCGTCTGGCCCGCATTGTGGATTTTTTGCCCTGCTATGTGGTTCTTGTCGGTCTGGATCACCGCATCCATTTCTCCAACAGGGCCTTTGAAGAATTTTTCGGTCCCGTGAACAACCGCCCCTGCTATGCCGCGCTACGGGGCCGGGAAGAACCCTGCGCCTACTGCGCCGCCCTGGACGCGCTAATCGACAATTCCGCCTGCGTCTCGGAGTGGAACCACCATAAAAGCAAGCACGCCTTCCGCGTCTATTCCTACCCCTTTGAAGAAACCGACGGCAGCCGTCTGGCCCTGAAGGTGGGGTTCAACATCACCTCCGCCAACCGGGTCCAGCAGGCCCTCGATCTGAGCGAGCAAAGCTACCGGGTTATCACCGATAACCTTTCGATAGGCGTAGCCCTTCTGTCTCCGGATCTGCGCGTCCGGGCGAGCAACAGCCGCCTGACCGCCTGGTTCGGGCACAAGATGGACCAGGAGGAGCGCGTTTGCGATGTCCTCCACTGTCCCTCCTACTCGGAGACTCTGGCGCGGACGGGCGGCTTCTGCGCGACCTGTCCCTTTCAGACGGCGGCCCAGGACAAGGTTGTGGGCGAGAGCGAATTCCCCATCGTCCTCCAGGACGGCGGCGAGCGGATGATGCGCCTGGTGGCCTGTCCCGTGGCCCCGCGCCGCGGCACTGTCCGAGCCCTGATTATGATGCTGGAGGACATCACCCAGCGCCTGCGCGTCACCCAGCAGCTCCAGCGAGCCAGGAAGCTGGAGGCCATGGGGACCCTGGCAGGGGGCATCGCCCACGAGATCAACCAGCCCCTCTCCGCCCTCCATCTCTACGCCAGCGGCCTGCAAATGCTTCTGGACAGGCCGGGAGACGTTTCCCCGGAAACCACCAGGGAGCGGCTTTCCCTGATTATGCGGGAGGCCGAGCGCATCCGTGGCATTATCACCCACATGCGCGCCCTGGTCATGCGCGAGGGCACTCCACCTCTGGAGCCCGTCTCCCTCGCCCAGGCCACGGCCGGAGCACTTGCGCTCATGCGTCAGCAGATTCTGGACAGGGGCATCACAACCAGGGTGGAAGTGCCGGATTCCCTGCCTCTGGTCTGCGCCAACGCCGGGCAGATGGAGCAGGTTCTGGTCAATCTTATGAGCAATGCCCTCCATGCCCTGGACAGTTCCTCCGCCCGGCAGACGCCGAAGATCCTTCTGATCCGCGCGCGGGAAAAGGACGGGGGGGAGAAAATCCAACTGGAAATCGCCGACAGCGGCCCCGGCCTGCCCGACGGCAGCGAGCGCATCTTCGACCCTTTCTATAGCAAACGCGAAGGCCAGCAGGGGATGGGCCTCGGCCTTTCCATCGTCCACGGGTTCGTCACCCTCTGGGGCGGCCAGGTCTATGTCCTCCCGCGCCATAAGGAGCTGGGAGGGGCGGGGGTTTTTGTGGATTTGCGGCCCGCCTCCGGTACAGTGGGCGGGTGAGGGCGGCAAGGCCACGTTCCCGCCGCAGCCGCCAAACCATAACTGCATGGATGCGGTTGTGATCTGAAATTCGAATAATGACCTCCTGTCAAACCGAAAAGAAGGTCAAAAAAATCCGCTTGGGTTTATAGCCTGTTTGGAAGAACAATTTTTAGAGGTTCTCTTAAGATGTATGCCCAAATCTGTGCCTTTTTGCAACATCCCGAAAGGTTCCCGTTTTTTGACAACCCTTTCCTGGGCATCACCCTTTGCGACCATACGGGAACCGTCATCTGCGTCAACAAAACGCATTCCCTGATCACCGGAACCTCGGACTGGGTGGGCAAAAACTTTCATGATCTGGTGCGGAGCGGCTATGTTTCGGAATCCGCAACTCTCTACATCATTGAAACAAATAAGGAAGTTTTCCTGCAGCAGCGCCTCGCCAACAACAAGAACTATCTGGTACACGGTTATCCCATTTTTGATGAAAATAACGTCCTGCGCTATGCCCTATCCTATCTGCTGGATATTTCCAAGATGCATAGCATGCAGGAGGAGCTGGAAAACTTACGCCGCAAGATGGTTCGTCTCCAGTCCATCGAGGAAAACAAGATTGTCTTCCAGAGCCGGAAAATGCAGGAAATTGTCGACAGCGCCCAGATGATTGCGAATTCGGACGCCACGGTGCTGATCACCGGCGAATCCGGCGTGGGCAAGGAGGCCATCGCCTCCCTGATCCATACCTATAGTCCCCGCAAGGACAACCCCTTTGTCAAAATCAACTGTAACGCCATTCCGCTTACCCTGCTGGAGTCGGAGCTTTTCGGCTATGAGCCGGGCACCTTCACCGGCGGCAGCAAACAGGGCAGACCGGGTCTTCTGGAACGGGCCGATAGCGGTACCCTCTTCTTTGACGAGATTGGCGACATGCCGCCGGAGTTGCAGATCAAGCTGCTGCGGGTGCTTCAGGAACGCGAAATCCGCCGTCTGGGCGGCTTCCGGGACATCAAGATCGATGTGCGCGTCATTGCCGCCACCAACGCCGACCTGCCCGCCCTGATCCGGAACAAAAAATTCCGGCAGGACCTCTATTACCGCCTGAACGTCATCCCCATCGCCCTGCCCCCCCTGCGCGAGCGCCGGGAGGATATCCCGACTCTGATCAGCCACTTTGCCGGCATCTTCAATGAAAAATACCTCAAGACAAAGGAATTCCGCCCCAGCGCCATGGAAGTCCTGCAGCGAATGCCTTTTGAAGGCAATATCCGCCAGCTCCGGAACCTGGTGGAGCGCCTCTTTCTGCTCTCCCCCCGCGATGCCATTGAGGCGGGCGATGTAACCCGGATCACCTCCGACGCCGCCGCCGGAAAGACAGCCCCCGAACAGCCGCCAGGCTCCCTGAAGACCACCCTGAAAAGCCAGGAAAGGGAACTGCTCCAGAGCCTGTACCGCCAATATGCCAGCAGCTACAAAATTGCCGCCCTTCTGGGGGTGAACCAGTCCACCATCTGGCGGAAACTGAAAAAATACGGCATCCTCTCCGCATAGGGAACAGGTCAGCGCTTTCCCGAGGTTGCGGCGAAAGACAGGCGGAATTCCTCTCCCTCGTGCCAGTGGACATTTTCCCGCACGATGCCCAGGCGGGCATAGCGGGCGGCCAGTTCTCCGCGGTGTCCCCAGAATTCGCCCTGGCGGCTGCGGGGGAGATCCAGGCGCGGAGGGGTCTTAGGGGAGAATCCGGCGGCCTGGAGGCGCTGTTCCAGGAAACGGGCCAGGGCCAGGCCCCTGACCCGGCTGCCCAGCGCGGGATGCCGGGGACCGGCCAGGACGGCGGCATCCAGGCCCTCCTGGGGAGCAAGCCCCAGACGAATGACCCGCGTGCCGGCGGCCCAGAAAGTCAGGCAGGCCTCGGCCAGAAAGGCGATGGTCTCCTCTTCCTCCCAGGGGACGTAGCCGCCCTCCCGCCAGAGGGCGGCCAGGCCGGAACCCTCCAGGACCAGACAGGGATAAAGACGGGCGGCTTCGGGGGCCAGCGAGGCGGCCAGCGCCACATCCTCCCGCGCCGCGGAAAGGTCCAGGCCGGGCATTCCGGGCATGAGCTGGATGCCCAGGGCCAGGCCGGAGCGGCGCGCCCGGAGGCAGGCGGCCAGGGCGGTCTCCCGCGTGTAGCCGCGTTCGGCCTCTTTCAGGGCGGAGGAGGAAAAGCTCTGGATGCCCAGTTCCAGGCAGGTAAAGCCGGCTTCCCGCAGAAGATCCGGAACGGGAGGGGCGACGGCGTCGGGACGGGTGGAGCAACGGGCGCCGGCAATCAGCCCCTCGCGGCGCATCCGGCGGACAAAGGTCAGACAGGCGGCAAAATCCCGTTGGCCAAGAAGGGTAAAGGTGCCGCCGTAAAAGGCCGCTTCCAGCGGAGCCCCCCCCCGGGCGGCCAAATCCCGCAAGCGGCTTTCCGCCCGCTCCAGGGCGCCGGGAACAGCCTCCCGGCGATGTCCGGTCTGCGCCTCCTGGTTGCAGAAGAGACAGATCCGTCGGCAACCGGAAAAAGGGAGGAAGACGGGCAGGATGCGACGCCCTTCAGCGGGAGGTTCCGGATGGACGAAAGAGAGAATGAGGGGGAAATCTTCTGGAGTCATGAAAACCGCTTGATTTTTTTCTGCTTTCCCGGTAGGTTCGCTTTCCTGACATAGTGCAGGGAAGTCCTTTTTTTTGTGCCCCGGCAGGACGTCGCGGCCAAAGACGAAGCCTTTCGAGCGGCAAGGCGGCTCCCGCCGCAGCCGCCCCGTCAAACTGCACGGATGCGGTTTGACGGGAAATGCAAATCAGCCGGACAGATTACGCGGGAGGAAGCATGGGTCGCGCTGACAGGCCTGTGGACGAAGGATGTCTGTTCTGCCGGATCATCGCCGGCGCCCTTCCCTGCGCCCGCGTATACGAGGATGAGCATGTCCTGGCCTTTCTGGACATCAATCCCATGGCGCCGGGGCATACCCTGGTTGTCCTCAGGGGGCATTACCCCACCCTGCTGGACGTCCCCCCCGGCGAGGCCGGCCATCTGTTCACGGCCCTCAAAATTGTGACCGTCGCCCTGCGGGCGGAATTGCGCCTTGAGGGATTTCATTGTCTCCAGAACAATTTCAGCGCCGCGGGACAAACCGTTTTTCACGCGCACTGGCACCTGATTCCGCGTACCGCGCATGACGGTCTGGCGCTTTGGGCGGGCAGGCCCTACGCGGACGGCGACCAGATGCGCCGGTTGGCCGAATCCCTGAGTTCCCGTATCGCGGGCGGTCTTTCAGGAGGAACGCATGAGTGGTAAAACATTAACGAAAGCGGATATCGTGGACAGCATCTACGCCAAAACCAACCGCAACCGCAACGAGGTCAAGAAACTGGTGGAATCCCTTCTCCGGCTCAGCAAGGAGGGCATCAAAAAGGATCACTTTCTCCTGGTGAGCGGGCTTGGCAAGTTTGAAGCCTACGGCAAAAAAGCCCGCAAGGGGCGCAATCCCCAGACCGATGCCACCATCACCCTGCCCCCGCGCAAGGTCGTGGTTTTCCGTCTCTCCCGCAAATTCAGGGCGGAACTGAACGAAGGCTAGCCCTTCCTCAACGTCCCTGCACCTGCGGCATCCGGCGCCCCGTCAGAAAACGGCGCCGCCAGTATTTTTCCTCCAGGGCGTCTTCGCGGACCCGCTTGCCGCTGCCGGGGCTGTGGACGAACTTCCCGTCGCCGGTGTAAATGCCGGTATGCAGATTGTTCCGGCCGGAGATCTTGAAAACGACCAGATCTCCCGGCCGGAGCTGTTTTTTCGACACCTCCACCCCGGCCTTGACCTGTTCCCTGGTGGTCCGCGGCATGGGGATGCCGTACTGGGCAAAGGTCCACTGGACAAGACCGGAACAGTCAAAACCCGTGGAGGGAGTGGCCCCGCCCATCTTGTAGCGGACGCCGATCTTGGAGCGGGCAGTGTCGCAAATCTGCCGGCCCGAGGCCGTGCCCGAGGGCGGCGGGGTATACTTGGCGCAACCGTCCAGGACAAGCAGCAGGAAAAGGGAAACGACCCATAAGGCCCGGACGGAAAAACGGAAGCCCGGCCGCGTGACTGCCGCGAAAGACTGGGAAACCATCATGAAGCCACCGTAGTGGTCCTTCCGGCCTGGAGTCAAGAGTTTTTCTTGAATTCTTTGCGAAAATTTGTGGGCCGGGAAAGGCTTGACCCCGGAGACAATCCCGTGTAGAGGCAAAAACCTGTGCGGCGGATGTAGCTCAGTTGGCTAGAGCACCTGGTTGTGGCCCAGGGGGTCGTGAGTTCAAGCCTCATCATTCGCCCCAGCGATATTTCCCTCCCGGCGATTCCGCGGCGGATCGCCGGGTTTGTTTTTCCGCTCCCGGACAGGGCGGCGGCCGCCTGTCCCTGCTCTGAAATGCCGGAGACCTCCTTGCCCTGCGAATAAAAAGAGCGTATGTGAGACGCTTGAGTTATCTCCAGAAGGGGCATCCCGGCGGGAGCGGCCATGCTTACCTCCATCGCGCTGTATCTGGCTCTGGGCTGTTTCGTCGGGATCCTCTCCGGTCTGCTGGGAATCGGCGGCGGCGTCATTGTTGTGCCCATCCTGCTGTACTGTCTGCCCCTGCAGGGCATTGCCGGGCATCTCAATCTCCTGGCCCTGGGCACCTCCATGGCCAGCGTCGCCTTTACCTCCTTTGTCAGCGCGCGCGTCCACAACAGGCGCAAAACAATCCTTTGGCCGGTGGTCTTTTGCCTTTCCCCGGGCGTTGTGGCGGGAACCCTGCTTGGCGGCTTCATCGCGGTTCTGCTCCCCGGCGAGCTGCTCTCCGCAATCTTCGTGGTCTTTCTTTTCTATGTCGCCTGCCAGATGCTGCTGGACATCGCCCCCAAGCCTTCGCGCCGCCTGCCGGGAACCGCCGGACTCGCGGGGGTCGGGGTGGGCATCGGCTTCTTTTCCAGCTTTGTAGGCATCGGCGGCGGCACCGTGATTATCCCCTTCCTGACCCTGTGCAACGTTCCCCTGCGCGAAGCCGTCGCCACCTCCACCGGCACGGGATTTCCCATCGCCCTGGCCGGATCGGCCATCTACCTGATCCAGGGATGGGGGGTGGCGGATCTGCCGCCCCATTCCCTCGGCTTTATCTATCTGCCCGCGCTCCTGGGCCTTGTCGGCGCCAGCATGCTGACCGCTCCGCTGGGAGCGAAACTTGCCTACAGGGTTTCCGTCCCCAGGCTGAAACGCCTCTTTGCCCTCTTTCTTTGCTGTATTTCCGCGCATCTTCTCTATACAATCATCAAAACCACCTTTATGGTTTGATTCCATTTCCAAACCGAATATGGGGACATATTCGGTTTGGAAATGGAATCCGCGACAGGATGTCTCCTGCATTCCCGTGAATTCATAACTATGTGAGCCGTTTTTCGTCCGAATAGTATTGCAATTTCAATATAAGAGGCATATTTCCGCTTGACATTTTCATAGTGATGATATATATTAT
>JAISNZ010000241.1 GCA_031275955.1 Desulfovibrio sp.
CGGCGCGGACCCGCTGCGCCTCGCCACGCCCACTGACCCCCCGCCCCCCCGCACCACGACTGACCTCCTGCCGCAGCCGGGCCGCAACGCCCTGGGCATCCAGGCCGACGGCGGCAAGCTGACGGTGGAGGTGGACAACGGCAGGACCGTGGTCGAGATTCATTCCGGCAGCGGAAGTTTTGACGCCAGTGTGCTGAGCGACGCCAACGGCTCTGACGCGGACAAGGCCCAGTTGCTGCTGCAGCTGCTGACCCTGAACGGATAACGGCCCCGCGAGGGGCGGAAGGAACGCGAGGGCGTTTCCGGCGCAGGCCGGAAACGCCCTTCGGAGTTTCAGGGCAAGGCTGACGTCTTGCGTCATGACCCCACATGGGGGCGCAGGGGCGTCACGCCCCTGCTGGGGGAGTTTGAGGGGGCGACGCCCCCTCAAGAAGATCCCCGGCATTTCCTTCGGGTTTTTCCCGCAGGACGCCGCACAGGGCGGCGCCCCGGAGGCCGGAGCGGGGGTCCTGAAGGTGGCGGATGGGGATCTGTTCCAGGATGTTCCGGTGGGCGGCGCTGTGCCAAAATTCCGGCAGGAAGGCGGGGTGGGAGAGAACGGGCAGGCGCAGGGCCATGCCGCCGGTGATGAAGAGTCCCCGGAGGGCCAGGGTTTCCAGGACAAAGTTGCGGCAGGCGCGGGCATAGAAGCGGGCGAACCAGTTCAGGACCTCGGGGCGGCGCAGGGCGTTTTCCGAAGCCTCGGCATCCGGCAGGCGGACGCCGGTCAGGAAGGCGTGGAGGTGGCCGAGGCCGGGTCCGGAAACGATCAGGTCGTTGATCAGGCGGGGGCATCCGGTTTCGCGGCGCACAAAGGCGGCGAAATCCTCTTCTTCCCCGCCCAGGAAGGGAAATTCGGCGTGCCCGCCTTCCGAGGGCAGGATGCGGGAGCCGGCCGCGCGGGCGAGGAGGGGAGCCGGCAGGAGGCGGGTGTCCCCGTCGGCCGGAGCGCTTGCGGCCGGAAGCCGCTCCGGCGGCCGCGCGGCCGGAGGCCCGCCGCAAGGGGGCAATGCCCCCGCGCCCCGCGGGGCCGGAGGGGGCGCGGTCCGGAGGGCAACGCAAGGCGTAAGCCCGCGGGCGCCATGCCCGGCGGGAGGGCGGGGAGGCAGCAGGAGGGCCTTGCCCAGCCCGGTGCCGGCGCCGATGACGGCCGCGGGATGATCCGGGGAGGGCGCGCCTTCCTGGATGACGGCGGGATCGTTGATTTCCGGAATCAGGCAGGCGTATCCCTGGGCGGCGAAATCGTTGATCAGGGAAATGGAGGCAATGCCCAGGAGGTCCCGGACGTCCTGGGCGCGGATCAGCCAGGGCAGGTTGGAGAGGCGGCAGGAATCGCCGGCAATGGGTCCGGCCAGGGCGAGGATGGCGCTGTCGGCCTCGCCCGGCCGGAGAAAGGGCCGCTGGCCCTCAACGGCGCGAGGATCCAGGAGGACGCGCAGGATCTGGGGGAAGGAGGCGTACTCCTTCCCGGGCAGCCAGATTTCCCGTTTCAGGGTCAGGCTGACCGCGCCCCGCGCCTCCGCTTTGGCGTAGAAGAGGGCAAAGCGGCTGTTGGTGGCTCCGATGTCCGCGGCAAGGATTGCGCTCACGGCTCGGAGGAAAGGTCCAGGCCAATGCTGGGGAGGAGTTCCGCCACGCCCGCCAGTTTTTTCATGTTCGGGGCCGTGGCCGGCCGGATGAAGGCCGGGGGGACGCCGGGTTCGGGCGGGGAGATCGACTTCAGGCTGACGGCCGCGTCCGCCCTGGCGGAGAAGGCGCGGATTTCCTTGTGGCAGAGGAGGGAGAGCGCCGCGCCGTCCGGGGGGCTGACCTGTTCTCTGCGGGCGATGCCCTCCAGGGGAAGAAGGGCTTCTTCCATGCACAGGGGGGCGGGTTCTCGGTATTCGGCCAGGATGCGGGTTTCGTCCAGGGGGGTGGAGGACCAGCGCTTGAGGAGCCAGAAGCGCGGGACTTCCCGCCCGTTGCCTGTCCAGAAGGCGCTGAACCAGTCGCCCAGGGCCGCTACGGGCAGCATCTGGACAGTCCAGAATTTTCCCTCCTCCTCCTTCTTGGTCAGGGACAGGGAGGCGGGCTGGGGCCAGGATTCCAGCTCCCAGCGCCAGAGACCCTGGGGAAGGGCGGCGATCAGGGCGTGGGCGTGGCGGAGCACGGGCCCGGAAGAATCTTCGGCGAAGACCGCGTAATGGATGAAGGCGCTGGGGCGGATGTTGGTGTCGGAGGGCACGTCAGCCTGCATTCTGCCGGCCCCGGCCAGTTTCAGGGCGGGATCGAAGGTGAAGCTGAAGGGCGGGTTGCCTGAGGAATACAGGCCGTGATCCGCGGCGATGCGCCGGGCCGGCGTGCAGCCGCCCAGAAGGAGGAGGGCCAGGAGACCGAGACAGCAACCTTTCAAGGCCGGGGAAGGGAGCATGGAAGGCTCCTTGGTTGGGTGGTGTATCCCGCTCCGCCCGCTCCGGCGGATCGTGATAGCTTGTAGTCCATGGCGGCGGCCGCGTCAAGCGGACGCTCCCGCCGCGCGGCCTTTCTCCCGCCCCCGGGACATTCTTCCGGGCGGACTGGAGCAAAGGAGCCTTGAAAAGGGATCCTGCGCCCTGCACGAATGTGCCGGTACGCCGTAAAAAAATTTTTGAAAAAAGATCTTGACGAAAAGGGGGAAAGCAGTATTGTTCTTCCAAGATCGCAAAAACGCATTGCGTCCGGATTTGCGGTCGGGAAAAGGGCGTTGCCGCAAGGCGGCGTACTTTCTGGCTCCTTCGGGGGACGTTTCGCGGGGGCGAAGCGCCGAAGGGCGTCAGGCCTGGATCAGGGGGCTTCGGCAGCGTCCGCGCTGTCGGAAGATTTGGGGGAATCCATGGGATGGGGAACGCATCCTCCTTCCGCTGACATCTCATTTCCGGCTTCCGCCTTTGGGCGGCTTCCTCTCCTTGTGAGGAGAGGGGCTTTTTCTTTAGTTCAGGCCGGCATCAAGGGACAGGAGCCTCTTCCCGCGAAAACCTTTGAGCCGTTTTTCTCAGGAGAGAGACGGGGAGTTCTTTTTGCGGGCACGCGGGAACCGCGCCTGAACTTGGCACGCTCCTTGCTCTCTCTCTCTCTCTCTCTCTCTCTCTCTCTCTCTCTCTCGAAAGCTCAGCGTCTTCTGTTGCCAAAGCGGCCTGGCAGTCTTCTGCCGGGCCGCTTTTTGTCTTTTTTTGGGCCTTCCGCCCGGGGTGTTCGGGGAAAATTTCGCCGCGCGGGAAAGGGCGCTTCCTTTTCCGCCAGGGACGCGCGGGCCGCGTCCGGGGCGAGTTCGCTCATAACGGGGCCGGGGCGCAGTGCCTCTGGTCCGCGCAGAATGTATAGGGGGATATCATGTCACAGGCCAATTCCGCTCAAGGTTCCGTGCT
>JAISNZ010000046.1 GCA_031275955.1 Desulfovibrio sp.
AATGATCACGGAGTTGAGCGAAGCGAAGCTCCGCCGCCGAGCCGGAGCAGCCGCAATTCACTTGCGGCGTAAGCGACGGCGAGGGCGTGGAAACGAGCGTGACACAACATCGTGTATGGTCCGGACATATCGTTTCAAAGTTAAAACGTTTTAGACGCGGAGATCGACAAGAACGCCCAGCATTTCGTCCACGGAGCGGACGACCGCGGCATTGGCCTCAAAGGAACGCTGGTTGACCATCAGATGGGTCATCTCCCGCGCCACATCCGTCCGCGAAAACGGCAACGGCCCCGGCGTCCGCCCGACCAGCTCATCCGGCATGGGCCGGGGGCGGGTGATCACCGGCTCCACCCCGAAATCCGCCGGCCTGCCGCTCCGGTACCGCACGGATACCGGACGGAAGCCGTCGGTGCTGACGTTGGCGATGTTGTAAGCCGTGCCCTGCACGCCCACGGAAAAGGCGTTCAGCGCGCTGAGGCTGGTGGATAGGCCCGGCATGCGTTCTCCTGTTCTTCCAGAGCAAATTATCATTGAAAATGAATCATTCGCTCTGCAGGGATTTGCCCGCGAATCCTTGCCGCGAGATGGTCGCAAGGCGAATTCACTCCGCCGTCAGCGACCATCTCAAGCGTAAAATGCTCCAGAGCATTTTCCCTTTGAAAATGCTCGCGGAGTTGAGCGAAGCGAAGCTCCGCCGCCGAGCCGGAGCAGCCGCAATTCACTTGCGGCGTAAGCAACGGCGAGGGCGTGGAAACGAACGGGACAGAACATCGTGTATGGTTTGGACATATCATTTCAAAGTTAAAATGCTCCAGAGGGCAAAGCCCCCTTGCTTCCGCGCCCAACGTAAACCATTTCCGGAGCGCTGTCACGGGGAGTTCCCGGGGATTGAGCCGGCGGAGCCTTCACTTGGCGCGGGAGAGGCGGATTGCGAGGAAGGCGAGGAGGAGGAAGGCGGCGTTGGTGCCCCAGGCGGCGGCCATGGGGGGCAGAAAACCCCGCTGGCCCGTGGATTCGCCGAAGAGGCTGAAGGCATAGAACAGGAAGGTCGCGGCAACGGAGAAGCCCACGGCGATGTAGACATTCCGCCACCATGCGGCGATGGCCGCCGCCAGCACGGCCATGACGGCAAGGGAGGCCGCGTTGGCCAGTTTGGCGTGCCAGGCCGTGATCAGCCCTTCCACGTTGGAGCCGGCCGCGCTCAGTTGGGCGATGGCCTCGGTGAGCAGCCACATGGGCAGCATTTGGGGATTGTCCTGCCCGCCGAGAAAAAAGACGCCGGGGTCGTGGGTCAGCGGCAGAACGAGGTCCGCCGGGGCTTCGCGCAGGAACAGGGAGGGGACCACGCGCGAAGCCCCGCGGGCCGTCCATCCGTCGGTTCCGGCGGTGAATTCCGGGGCATGGACGATGGATTCGACGCTCAGGCCGTCGGCGGAAAGGCGGTAAGCGGCCAGGCCGGTGCCCGAGCCGTTCCGCGAAAGGGCGTCCAGCGAAACGATCCACTCCCCTTCCGTGAACCAGACATTGCTCAGCACCTGGGGAAGCTCGGCCCTTTTGCGCACCTGCCCGTTCCACACCCGTTCGGCGTAGCGGTCGCCGGCGGTGCCCAGCCACTGGGAGCAGGCGAACTGGACCCCTCCCCAGAACAGGCCGCTCAGGATCAGGGCCGCGGTCACAACGCCGGGGGACACGCCTCCGGTCTGGAGAGCGACGTCTTCCCGGTTGTGGGCCATCAGGCAAAGGGTGATGACCGAGGCCAGCAGGAAGACGGAGGGGAGGATCCGGGCCAGGATGGACGGCAGCCTGGCTCCGAAGTACCGGAGCATGAGCCAGGGGCCGCTTTTCGTTTCCAGAAAGGTATCCGCCCGCTCCACCAGTTCCGTGAGCAGATAGACGCCGAGCCCCACGCTCAGGGTTATGAGCAGCAGCCGCGCGTGGCGGGAGAAAACGTAGCGGAACAGCAGGGTCGTCACGGCGTTTCCCCTTCCCGGCGGGCGCGGGGAGAGGGGCCGCGCCGCAGGAAACGGCGCGCGTTTTCCGCGATGCGCGGCATGCGTTCCCGCGCGGCCAGCCGGATGCCCGCGACGCCCAGCGCGAGAAAAAGCGCGTTGGGCAGCCACAGGCCCAGCAGCGGGGGAAGAACGCCGCTTTCCCCCAGGCTGATGCCCAGGGAGATGAAGCTGTAATAGGCCAGGAACAGCAACAGGGCCAGGAACAGGCCGTTCTGCCGATGCATTCCCTGGAAGGAGGCGGCCAGGGGGATGACGAATACGCTGAGCACAAGGCAGGCTGCCGGAAAAACCCATCGCTTGTGCCTTTCCACCGTGATTTTGTTCCCCAGGCGGGAATCGGCGGACAGGATGTCCGCCACGGGCAGGGATACCAGTTCTCTCCAGCCCATTTCGCTGGGTTTCCGGGGGCCGAGGTCCAGGCCGCCGAAGAGGCTGTCCAGCGGCAGGCGCACCACATATTCGTCAAAGCCCAGCACGGTGACGCGGAAGTCCTGTGCGGTGTAAATACGGCCGTTTTTCAGCAGCAGGAG
>JAISNZ010000074.1 GCA_031275955.1 Desulfovibrio sp.
GAGTTTGAGGGGGCAAAGCCCCCTCAAAGGGAATAAATCAGCGTTTCCCTAAAATCCTATAAGCCGGCGCGCCCCTTCCAGAGTTTCCCGGGCGACGGCCCTGGCGCGGGCATTTCCGGCCTCCAGCACCTCCCGGACGCGGTCCGGCCGGGTTTGGAGGGCGGCGCGCCGCTCCTGGAGGGGGGCAAGAAAGGCCCCCAGGTTGGCGAGGAGAATTTTTTTACAGTCCACGCAGCCAAGGGAGGCCTTGAGGCATCCGGCCCGGATTTCGGCCTGGACGGAGGCTTCCGTAAGCAGCTCGTGATAGGGGAAGAGGTTGCAGACCTCCGGGTTGCCGGGGTCATGGCGGCGCATGCGGGCCGTATCGGTGAGCATGCCCCTGATCTTGGGGGTGATGGTCTCCATGTCCTCGCGCAGGAAGATTCCGTTGTTGTAGCTTTTGGACATCTTGCGCCCGTCCAGGCCGGGGCATTTGGGGGTCTCGGTAAGCCGCGCTTCGGGCTCGGGGAAAAATTCGCCGTAGAGATGGTTGAAACGGCGGGTGATCTCCCGGGCGAGTTCCATGTGGGGAAGCTGATCCTGTCCCACCGGGACCCAGCGGGCCTTATAGATGATGATGTCCGTGGCCATGAGGACGGGGTAGCCGAGAAAGCCGTAGGTGGACAAATCCCGGGAGACGATCTGCTGCTGCATTTCCTTGTAGGTGGGACAGCGTTCCAGCCAGCTCACGGGGGTGACCATGGAGAGGAGGAGATGGAGTTCGGCGTGTTCCTTGATCCGGGATTGCTGAAAAATGACGCAGCGTTCCGGGTCCAGGCCGGCCACCAGCCAGTCTTCGACCAAAGAGGGGACAAACTCCCGGATGGCGAGGGGATTTTCATATTCGCTGGTCAGGGCGTGCCAGTCCGCCACAAAAAAGAAGGCTTCCATGCTTTCCTGCATGGCGACCCAGTTCTTGAGCACGCCGAAATAATGGCCGAGGTGCAACTCTCCGGTGGGGCGCATACCGGAAACGACGCGTCGGGAGGCGGCCAGGGTGAGGGCGGAGGGGGTTTCGGAAGGGGATTGCGACATTGGTCCTCCAGAGGCGATGCGATACGGAGGCGGTTTTTAGAATCGCAGGCGCGAAAGTTGAAGAATACGGAGGGAATCCAGGCCTGTCAAGGCGCTGACAATGTCCAGGGTCACGCGGATGCAGGGACCGAGAACGCTGCCTAGAACTCCCGCGGCCAGGAGCACGATCACAAGGATCAGGCCGAAGTTCCCGATCCGGTCATACCAGCGGGCCAGGGGGCGCGGCAGAAGGCCGCTGAGGATATGGCCGCCGTCCAGGGGCGGCACGGGAATCAGGTTGAACCAGGCCAGGGCGCAGTTGATGATGATGCCCAGGGCCAGGGCGATGCCTGCCATGGCCAGGACAGGGGAGGAAGAGGCGAGGCCCGAGGCGATGAGGTTGATCAGGATCCGCAACAGCCCAGCGCAGAGCAGGGCCACCAGGATATTGGCCAGGGGCCCGGCCAGGGAAACCAGAATCATGGCCTGGCGCGGAAAACGGAAGTACCGCTTCTGAATGGGAACGGGTTTGGCCCAGCCGAAAACAAGGGGGCTGGGACTAAGGGCGGTGAGGACGAAGACGATGAATCCCATGAGATCAATATGCGGCAGGGGATTCAGCGTAATGCGCCCCAGGAGTTTGGCGGTGGGGTCTCCCAGTTTGCAGGCGACCCAGGCATGGGCCACTTCATGGCAGATAATGCCGAAAAAGGCCGGCACAATCGCCAGCCCGAAGGTTTGCAGGCCCAGAAAAAAATCTTGGGATCCCATGAGCCGGCGCTTAAACAACGCCCTTTTTGGCCAGTACGGATCGAATGGCGTCCTTCAGGATCGTCAGGTCCACGGATTTTACGCAATAGGCGTCCGCGGCGATGGATTTGAGATCGTATTGGAAACTGTCATAGGCCGTGCTGAGAATCACCGGAAGAAGGCTGTTTTCCGCCCGGATGCTCTGCAGCAGATCCAGGCCCGAGACATGGGCGAGTTTGATGTCCAGAAGGACAAGATCCGGACTCTCCCGTTTGATGACCGCCATGATGGGTTCCTGCCCGTCGGAGGTGACGACGGTGTACCCTTCCGGCTGGAGTTCTTCCTGATAGAGCATGCGCAGATGGGGTTCATCGTCCACCACAAGAATCTTCACCGGCATGGGGCACCTCACGGGAAAAGGGGCGCAAAGAATCTTCTCTCCGAAGGTCTTTTCACGGAGACATAAGCAGAATACCCTGCTCCGGGCGCTGATGCAAGCCTAAATGCCTCTACAGGAAAAGAATTCCGGCAGATACAGGCCGGAGCGTCTCAGGCGGGGAAACAGGCGGGAAAAGACCGCCCCGCCATCTTCCGCGGAAACCGGACAGTTTTCGCGGCGGGCGAAAACGGGCGTGAAACCGTTTGGGCGAACGGTGGCCCGGCCGGATCGGCTCCTGGGGAAGGCATTTCTTTCTCCCAGGCGGGGCGGTCAAACGCGCTGAACAGCAGCGCCGTTCCGGAAAAAAGCAAGCATAGTTCATGCCAAAAAGACGGACAAGAATTCAAGGCTATTAGCAGAAAAAATTCTTGCACCTCCTGCACAAATTGCACATATGTGCAAGACCCCGGATCGTCTCCCGGCTCTTCCCTCCCGGCCTCTCGCCGCGGCATCTGGAAACCGCCCTATTTTCTGGAACGCCGATCCAGTCTGCTTCTGGTCAGGCCGGCCAGAACTCCCATCAACATCCCCACGCCCACAGAGGCGAAAAGGCTTTCGGTAAAGCCGAAGATCACGCTGAAGGCCCCCACGGCCCCTCCGATGAGGATGCCCCGGGCAACTCTGTCCGCTCCGCTCATCTGCCGCTCCTTTTCTGAATTTCAAGGAAGCGCTGATTTATCGGGGCTCCGCCCCGAACCCCCTCATTTAGTATTACAATGAAATACTTAACGGGGGTGCAGGGGCATCAAGACCCTGCAGGGGGAGTTTTATGGGGGCCCCGCCCCGAACCCCCTCATTTATTATTCCTTTTAACTACTTAAGGGGGGTGCTGGGGAATCAGGCCCCTGGTGGGGGTTTTTGCGGGGGCAAAGCCCACACAAAGGGAATAAATCAGTGTTTCCTCAAAAATGCG
>JAISNZ010000085.1 GCA_031275955.1 Desulfovibrio sp.
CACACCTCAGTCACTTGGCAACTCTTTACAAAAACCTTTTATCGAATGTTTTACAACTTCTGGAAAAGTCAAACTTTGTGAGTCCCCCGGCAGAGCCGGGGGTTTACCGATTTTAATTACCATTGAAAATGTATAATTCGCTCTGCGAGGATTTGCCTGCAAATCCTTGCCGCGAAACAGGAACAGGCCGGCTGGCCGGACGCGAAATGTTTCAAGCGTAAAATGCCATAAAGGAGGCGCTATGCTGGACAGGTTTATGAACTGGGTCAAGGAAACGTCCAACTCCCTGAGTTCGGAGGTCAAAAAATTCAAGAGCAAGGCCTTTCTGGAGGCCGCTGTTGCCGGATGCGCCATTGTCGCGGCCTCCGACGGCGTCATCTCCCCTGAGGAGAAGCGCAAGATGATCGGCTTTATCAGCCAGAACGACGCCCTGCGGGTTTTTGACAGCAGCGAAGCCGTCAAGCTGTTTCAGAAATACGCGGACGCCTATGACTTTGACGCCGAGGTGGGCAAGGCCCAGGCACTCAAGGCCGTGGCCCAGATGAAGAAAAAAAGCGACGAGGCCCGTCTGCTGGTCCGGGTCTGCTGCGCCATCGGCGCCGCCGACGGCAACTTCGACGCTAAGGAGAAAGAGGCTGTGCGCGACATCTGCCGTGAACTGGGGCAGAACCCGGCCGACTTCAATCTGGAGTGAAATTCCGATGTATCTCTTTGAGGGGGCCTTGCCCCCCCCCAAAGAGGACATCCTGAAATCTCTGGCGGGGGCGGAATGTGCCCAGGCCCGCCCCCTTGGCGGCCGTAGAGGGGCTTGCCTGAATGCGCGTTGTGGAGCATAGGAGAGGGAGAGAATTTTTTCCGGCGAAGAGGAAGCGATGCCCACCGAGCAGGCCCGTCTGCTGATCATTGACGACGAAAGAAACTACCTTCTGGTGCTTGAAGCCCTTTTGCGCGATGCCGGCTACAGCGTCACGGCCCTGAACGATCCGGAAACAGCCCTGGCCTTTCTGGAAGAATCAGAAATCGACGTCGTCATCACGGATATGAAGATGCCCAAACTTTCGGGCCGGGAGGTCCTGGAGCGGATCAGGCGCGATTATCCCCAGATACCCGTCCTGATCATGACCGCCTTTGGTTCCATTGAGAGCGCCGTGGACCTGATGAAGCTCGGGGCCTTTGATTACATCACCAAACCCTTTGCCAACGATGAACTGGTCCTCTCCGTCCAGAATGCCGCCAATGTCGCCGCCATGCATCGCCGCTACCGCCTCCTGCACGCGAACCTTGAGGAACGTTACGGGCTTCGCCAGATCATCGGCAAAAGCCGCGGGATCCAGGATGTGCTGACCCTGGTGGATCGGGCCGCCCCCATCAGGAGCAATGTCCTGATCAGCGGCGAGACGGGCACGGGAAAGGAATTGGTGGCCCGCGCCATCCACTTTGCCTCCCCCCGCAAAGACGGTCCTTTTATCAGCGTCAACCTGATGGCCTTCAATACGGGCGTGCTGGAAAGCGAGCTCTTCGGCCACGAGAAAGGCTCCTTCACAGGGGCTGTGGCCATGCGCCGGGGCCGGTTTGAACTGGCCGACGGCGGCACGCTTTTTCTGGACGAGATCGGCGAGCTTTCTCACGATATGCAGGTAAAGCTGCTGAGGATCCTGCAGGAGCGCAAATTTGAGCGCGTGGGCGGGACGGAGGAAATTGAGGTGGATATCCGCGTGGTTGCCGCCACGAACAAGGACTTGCAACAGGAAGTGGAACGCGGAGCCTTTCGGGAAGATCTCTATTACCGCCTCAATGTCGTGCATATCCTGCTGCCGCCCCTGCGCGAACGGCGCGAGGACATCCCCATGCTCCTGTCCCACTTCATGAATGTGACGGCCAGGGAGAACAACATCCCCCGCAAGGCCATCTCTCCCGAAGCCATGGGATATCTGGTGGGGTATGAATGGCCGGGCAATGTCCGTCAGTTGGAAAATGTGGCGGAACGCTGCATGGTCATGGTGGCCGGGGACGTCATCGGGGTTTCCGATCTGCCTCCGGAAGTAAAGGATGAGGAGAGCCAGCTCAAAAATGCCCTGGACTTTCTGCCCATTGAACTGAATCTGGCGGATACCCTGGAGCGGCTGGAGGCCGCCCTCATCCGCCGCGCCCTGGTCCGGGCTGAGTTTATTCAGGCCAGAGCGGCGGATCTGCTGGGCATATCCAAAAGCCTGTTACAGTATAAGTTGCGAAAATATGGCATTATCGGACATTGAGCGCGGCAGCGCAAGGGAGGCGCCATGAGCAAAAAACTTGCCTATGTGACCCGTCTGACTCGTGATGAGGTGGCCGGCATCATGGAGGCCATGATGGACGGCATGAAAGAGGGGCTGCTCAAGGTGCGCAAGAGTGACGAGATTTTGGAGATGGCCGTGCCGCGGGTGATCGATCTTGAGGTGCGGGCCGCTGTGGACAAGGATCGGGCCAGGTGTCTTCTGGAAGTTTCCTGGCGTCCCCATCGGGAGGAAAATCCTGACCTGCCGGATATGGATGACGCGCCATTCCCGAAGATGCGGCAAGCATCCGCCGGCGATCATGCCCGCGCGTCCATCCGGGAGGCCGCCCGGGCCGCCGGGGAGGCGGCCAGAAACGCCGGCTCGGTTTTGAGCAGGTCAGCCGGGAGCGTATCCGCGCTGCTGCGGAAAGGAATGGACAAAGTCGGGGGAGTAGCCGGCGGCGGGAAGGATGCCGGAGGCATTTTGTCGCGGCTGGGCGCGAGGGTGGAGGCTGTCGCCGGACGCGCCCGGAAGGCCGTCCGCGACGTTGCCGAAAAAAGGCGCAAGGCCGGGGACCCCGGGGATAGCGCGCGGCGGACGGTTTTTTCGGAACCGGACTCCGGCGGGCCGCTTTCTCCCGAGCCGGCGGCTTCCTTGCCGGAAACGGCCGCTGACAGACCTGTTCCCGTTTCCCCCGAACCGGAGGCTTCCCCGCCGCAAGCGACTCCCGCCGAAAAGGCCGAAGTGGTGAAGGCCGCGCCCGCCAGGAGAAAAACCTCCTCTCCGGCGAAGGCGCCTTCTTCAAAGACCCGTCCGGAATCCGCGAAAACGGAGACGAAAAAGCCGAAAACCGGAAAGCCCGAGGCCTGAGAGACCGGGCAGCCTGGCGCGCGGTTGGGCCGCGCGGCCGCGCCTGTCCATCTTTCCGCGGCAAGCGGCAAATACCCCCTTGACTCCCGCGATTTGGTTTTTATTTTTCTGGCAGAAAAGTTCAGAAGGAGGTCCAGAGATGAACACATTTACCACCATTGCCACCCCCAGGATCTGGCCCAGGAAGGGAAACCCGCAAGGCGAGTCCGGTCTTCCCGCCGCCCCCGATTTTTCCAGGTTTACCGGCCTGGACCGGCTCTTTGACGTGCTGCTCGACGGGCTGTCGGTCTATCCGACACCCCAGCGGGCGGCCCTGAGCAAAGGAGCGGTCCACCCGTCCCTTGATATCCGCAAAGAGGAAAAACAGTACCTCGTCAGCCTGGAGATTCCGGGAGTTGAAGAAAAGGATCTGCGCGTGGAAGTCAGTGAGAACGAACTGACCATCAGCGGCGAAAAACATGCCGAATCCGGATCGGATGCCGGCGAGGGAAAGGATGCCCCCAGCACCTATTACCGGGAACGCAGCTACGGGTCGTTTACGCGGGTTTTGACCCTGCCCGAGGATGTGGACGCGGGCGCCATTGCCGCCAGCTACAAAAACGGGGTTCTCACGCTTTCCCTGCCCCGCAGGGAGCCGGAAAAACCGCAGGTCCGATCCATTTCCATCGCCAAGGAGTAGGGGATTCCAGAAGGAAACCGCTCCGGGAAAGCTCTGGTTCGCCGGGGCTTCGCCCCG
>JAISNZ010000094.1 GCA_031275955.1 Desulfovibrio sp.
CGTGCTGCCCGCGCCGCAGATCATGCGGGCGGCGCAGAAAAGCCGGGTTTCTCCCGCCGGGGGGAGGTCCGCGCGGGCTGTTTGCCGCGCCCTCCCGTCAGGGGACAGGGCCTTGAGCAGAGGGGCTTCCTCCGCGTTGACCAGGATGTCCACCGGAGCGAGCGAACCGGAGACGGTGATCTGCCCGCCAAGGCAGTTTTCCTCCCCCACGGGCCGCAGCCTTCCCGCCCTGGCCAGGAGCAGGGCGGCGGAACGGGTGGCGTTGACGCAGAATTCCCCGCCCATCATCTGCAGGTGCGGCAATGTTCCGCCTGTGGAAAGCGCCCCCACCTGTTCGGCGCCCAGATGCAGGCGGTTCATGAGCAGGGCCGAGAGGCGGGACAGCTCCTTTTGCTCCAGGCCGCAATCCGGAAGCAGGATGGTGGTGTTTCCCCCGGGGAGAATCTTGGCGAAGGCCAGACAGGGCATGTTCCCGTTTCCTCCGTGTTTTCCGGGCGCGCGGGAGCCGGCTGGGGATTGAAACATGCCGGAATCGCGCTATTTGGCGAAACCCACGGCCCGCCGTTCCCGGATGACCGTGACGCGGATCTGTCCGGGGTAGGTCAGGTTGCGTTCGATTTTTTCCGCGATGTCCTTGCAGAGGAGATAGGTGGCGTCATCGTTGACGTCGTCGCAGTTGACCATGACCCGCAGTTCCCGTCCGGCCTGGATGGCATAGGCCTTGGAAATGCCGTTGAAGGAGGTGGCTATGTTTTCCAGATCCTCCAGGCGTTTGACGTAGTTCTCCAGGAGTTCCTTGCGGGCGCCGGGGCGGGCGCCGGAGAGGCTGTCGGCGGCCTGAACGAGAACGGCAAGGGCGGTTTGGGGGGGGGTATCCTCGTGGTGGGCGGCGATGGCGTGGACGATCTCCTTGCTTTCCCCGTATTTTTTGGCGGTGTCCGCGCCGATGGTGGCGTGGGAGCCCTCGATTTCGTGGTCCAGGGATTTGCCCAGATCGTGGAGAAGTCCGGCCCGTTTCGCCTTCTTGATGTCCAGGTTCAGTTCGGCGGCCATGATGCCGCAGAGGGAGGCGACTTCCAGAGAGTGCTGGAGGACGTTCTGGGAAAAGCTGGTCCGGAACTTGAGCTGCCCGAGGAGGCGGATGATGTCCGGGTGAATGCCGTGGACGCCGGCGTCGAAGGTGGCCTGTTCGCCCACCTCGCGGATATGGACGTCCAGTTCCTGTTCCACCTTTTTGACGATATCCTCAATGCGGGCGGGGTGGATGCGTCCGTCCTGGATCAGGCGTTCCAGGGACATTTTGGCCACCTGCCGGCGCAAGGGGCTGTAGGCGGAAAGGATGACGGTCTCCGGAGTGTCGTCAATGATCAGATCCACGCCTGTGGCGGCCTCCAGGGCGCGGATGTTGCGGCCTTCGCGGCCGATGATCCGGCCCTTCATTTCCTCGCTGGGCAGGGTGACCGCGGTGACGGTCTGTTCGGCCACATAGTCGCCGGCATAGCGCTGGATGGCGATGGCCAGAATTTCCTTGGCTTTGCGGTCGGCGGTTTCCCTGGCCTCGGTTTCAATGAGGCGCATCATGCGGCCGGCTTCATGCCGCGTGCGGGCTTCAATTTCTTCAAAGAGGCGGGCCTTGGCCTCTTCGGCGGTTAGTCCGGAGACCTCCTGCAGGCGGACTTCCTCCTCGCCGAGGCGCTTGCGCAGGTTCTCCCCCAGGTCTTCCAGTTCCTTTTCCTTGCGGGAGAATTCCTTTTCCACGGCAAGGAATTCCTGCTCCTTCCGCAGGGCGTGCTCCAGTTTCTCTTCAAGCTTGTCGTTCTGTTCCTGGATCTTCCGTTCCTTGACCTTGATTTCGCGTTCCTGCTCCTTGAATTCCTGCTCCATGAGCTTTTTTGCTTCCAGGATTTCATCCTTGCCCTGGAGGATGATTTCCTTCTTCTGGGCGAGGGCTTCCTTGCGGGCCTCCTCGATGATGCGTTTGGTCAGCGTGGCGGCGTCCTGGAGACGTTTGCTGCGGATGAGCCGGGGAATGAAGAAACTGAGAGCGGCGCCGAGAAGGAAGGCCGTCGCGATGAAGATATAGGTGTACATGGGAACCTCATATCGTGTTCCGGTAACCACCGGGAAGGTCGGGGAAAGTACGCCCCGTCGGTGAGGAAATGGACTGTGACCAAGGAATCTTCTCCTCCCTGCGGCCGGAAAGGGCGGGATAAAAAAACCGCTCTCTGCCCGGACGCGGCGAACCGCCCGGAGCATTTTCCCCGGATCAGCCCGGAGAAACGCTCTGGCGGCGCGAAGCGAAGCGACCCCGCGGGATTGACGCGGGGCGGGCTGGACCCGCCATCGCGCGGCAATCTCAAGGCTAGTCTGCTCCAGGACAAAAAGCGACAAGGGAGAAGAAGCGGCAGGATCCGCGCTTCCAGGAAAAAAGACGCCTGATACCCCGGGTGTGCCGTGCGGCTACCCTCCCGCAGGACCTGAACCGCCTACGGCGGGAACCTTGGAACGAACTTCAGGCTTCTTGGACAAGGCAAGCATGCACACAGTGTCGTTGGCAGTTCCCTTACTCTTATGCTTGTGAGGCCAGCGACGGCAACCGTCACGCGCGCCCCAGGGATTTTCCGCAAACAGCGTCAGGCTGTAACTTTTTCCATGCTCGACAAAAGCTTTTCCACTCTGCTTTTTGTCTCGTTCCTTTCCTCCTGGGCCTGAAGGATATCGTCGGCCAGGGCCAGGGCCAGGAAGGTCAGAAGTTTTTCTTTGCTGATATGTCCTCTATAATGCGTAAGCTGGGAATAACGTCCTTCCAGCAGGGTTTTCGCCCGTTCAATGCGTTTCGGATCCGCCTCGGCCTTGAAGGAAACCTCCATCCCCAGCACGTTGAGGGTATGGCGGCGCATGGGGGTATTCATCATCGGCCTGCGGTATTCGGAAAAACCGTCACCTTCCGGATGCGTGAAATCGGCGGAACGCGATCCGGGCGCGACACATGCCGGCAATGGACCAAAAAGCGCTGCCGCGCCGGTGCGGGGCCTCCGCTACTCCGGCAGATCCTTCATGCGGCGGACAAGAGTATCCAGGCGGGTCAGGGCCGCCCGATTTTTCTGCCGTTCCCGGTCCCGCTCATCGCGCAGGGAGCGAATTTCCCTTTCCAGGGCGACGAGACCCGCCAGCTTTTCCTTGAGAGACGCGTTTTCCTCTTCCAGAGCGGGGAAAGATTCCGCCTGCTCCCTGAGGCTCGCGTTTTCCTTGGCAAGGCTCTCCAGTCTGGTCAACAGCGCGGTGACGCGTTCCTCTAGCTGCTCCAAGAGTTCCATGGTTGTGTCCTATCCTGAAAAGAGTCCAATGGCAAGGGGCAATCCTACCTTGAGCCAAATTGCCCGCCGGGCTTACTTTTTCCGGGCGGTATTCCGCTGCCTGCTCCTGGCAATGGCCAGGGCGGCAGCGGGCACGTCCTCGGTGATGACCGATCCCGCCCCGATCACCGTCCCGTCTCCGATGGTCAGCGGGGCGACCAGAGAGGCGTTGGAGCCGATGAAGGCCCCCCGGCCGATGACGGTTTGGTGCTTGTCCGTCCCGTCATAGTTGCAGGTAATGGTTCCGGCGCCGATATTGGTTCCGGCGCCGATGTCGGCGTCCCCCAGGTAGGCCAGATGGTTGGCCTTGGCTCCCCTGCCCAGGCGGGTCTTTTTCAGTTCCACGAAATTTCCCGCATGGGCCTCCTCTTCCAGGATCGCCCCCGGTCGCAGCCGGGCATAGGGGCCGACCACGCAGTTCGCCCCTACCTCGGCCTCCTGCAGAAGGGAGAAGGAATGCACGCTTGCGCCTTCGCCCACGCGGGTGTCCGTGAGACGGCAATGAGAGGAGATGCGCGCCCCCCGGCGGACGAAGGTCCTGCCGTACAGCTCGGCCGGACCGGTGACGGAGGCCCCCGGCTCCAGTTCCACGTCCGGCCCTATGCGGACTGTCTGCGGACTGCGGATCAGGACTCCGGCCTCGAGATGGCGGCGGATAATGGCCTCGCGCAGGAACTCCTCCGAACGGATGAGTTCCTGCGGCGTGTTGATGCCCAGAAGTTCCGGACAGTCGCCGTGATTGTGGCCGAGGACGGTGAGTTTGACGAAGACGGCCAGATGCGCCAGATCGGTAATGTAGAATTCCCGGCCTCTGTTGCCGTCCTTCAGGCTGGAGAGCAGGGGAGCCACGGAGGCCAGCCGCAGACAGTAGACGCCCGCGTTGATCTCCCGGGACGGGGGGCCGTGCAGGGCCTCATCATAATCCCTGGCCTCCACAATGGCCTCCACCAGCCCCTTTGTGCGGATGACCCGGCCATAGGCCGCCGGGTCCTTTGGAGTCAGGGAGATAAAGGCCAGATCCGCATCAGCCGCCAGACTGGCCGCCAGAAAGGCGCGCAGGGTTTCTTCCCGCATCAGCGGGGTGTCGCCGTTGAGGACAAGGACATGGGTCAGCCCGGCTTTAGTCAGGGCGGGCCAGGCCACCTGCAGGGCGTGTCCGGTGCCCTGCTGCGGTTCCTGGAGGATCAGCCGCCCTCCCCGCGCGGCCACGGTCTGTCCCACCAGGTCCGCCCCATGGCCGACCACGGTCCAGGTTTTGTCCGGACAGAGCGCCAGCGCGGCGTCAAGGACGTAGCGCAGCAGGGGCTCCTCCAGAAGGGTCTGGAGGACCTTGGGCCTGTCCGAGCGCATCCTGGTTCCCTTGCCGGCGGCCAGGATCAGGGCGCCGAGGGAAACTTGGCCCGGAAAAGGGGAAGACGGCATGACGACCTCGACACATTGCGGTCAGGGGGAGAATTTCAAGGAAGTGTAGCCCGGAGACCGTAAGGTGTAAAGAGGGTGCCGGCTGATTCAGGGAGAGTGCCGCTTGACGCCCGGCGAAGCCGGGTCTACCCTCCAGGCAACCCCTCCCGGAAGGTAAGGGCAATCCGCCCGGCTCCGTATCCGCCGGCTGGAGCCAGTCGGCGGATGGAGCCGGCTGTGGCTTGAAACATGCGCGCTGAGGAGTCCTCCTTGCTTTTTCCGCCGTCTTCGCCTCTGCGGCTGAGAGTGCCTCCGGAGCGGGCGGGGGCCCGTCTGGACGAGGTTCTGGCCGAGGTCCTGCCGGGGTACGGCCGGCGCGCCTGGCGGAGATTGTGGCGTCTGCGCCGGGTTTTGCTGAACGGGCGGCCCGGCCGTCCCGGACGGAGGGTGCGGGCCGGGGACGAGGTGCGTCTGGAAAGGCCGCCGGGCGAGGCCCCTCTCGCGGTAGGGCCGTGCGCCCTTGTGGCCCTGGGAAGCGGCTATGCGGCCCTGCGCAAGCCGGCCGGACTGCATACGGCCCGGCTGGCCGGCGGGGCGGCGGCAAGTTTTGAAGAATTCCTCGCCCTGCATTGGGCGGATCTGTGGCGCTCCCGGCAGCCGGACGCGCCTGTTCCGCCCCCGCCCCGGCTGGTGACCCGCCTGGATCGGGAGACCTCCGGTCTTCTGCTGGGACTCATGGATGCGGCCCTGGCGGCGGAAGAAGACTTCCGCTCTCTGGAAAGGGAAGGCGGGGTGGAAAAGATCTATCTGGGCCTGGCCCATGGAGCCGTGCGCGGCCCTCTTTTGATCCGGGCGGGGCTGGAGACGCGCAAGCGCCGGAGGACAAAGGTTTTGCCTCTGCCGGATTCCGACGCGACGCGGCATACGCGGGTAACGCCCCTGCGGCTTCTGGACGGCGCCTTCCTGCGGCGAAAGGGGATTCTGGGGGAAGAGGCGGCCCAGGCCCTCCTGAAGCGGCCGTTCACCCTGATCCGGGCGCGTATCCTGCGCGGATCGCGGCATCAGATCCGCGCCCATCTGGCCGGCGCGGGCTTTCCCCTGCTGGGCGATCCCCTCTACGGGGAAGGGAGCGACGGGGCGGGGCGGCTGTATCTGCACCACGCGGCCATATCCCTGCCGGGTTTTTTCGCCCTGGATCCGCCGGACTGGGAGCTGGGGGGAGAACTTGAGGAAAACGCCGCTGGATCGGGGCTCAGCCCCGAACCCCGCCGGGGGGCATATCTTTTCAAAGGTGTGCCGCCTGTGCTGGGGAGTCGCGGCTGGCGTGAGAATAAAATTTGACGTCAAAGATCAGACTTTTCCAGTCGAGGGGTGGATATTCGGGCAAATCCTTCTCATTAAGATCAAGAAACTCCAGCGCCATGGGGAAAAGTTTTTTGCAAGTGGATGCTGTCACCGGATTATAACCATGCGCCAGCAATGACTGATTTCTAGCGTCCAGAGTTCGGCGCAGCTCTTTTTCATGGCGGCTGTATTGCCGGCCTAAAGGATCCTCTAACGCATCCAGCAGGGCAAAAGATTTTTGCAGGCCGATGCGGATGCGGCCGTCGTTCCCCATGGCGGCGCGCAGGCTGTCACGCTGCCCTTCCGGCGTCCGCTCCAGATCAATATTGCTGTTATCAATGCCATGCCTGGCCAAGAGGGCTATTTTCGCGATTTTTTCAATCCCGCTGTACAGGCGGACGACAGCATCGTCATAGCGTCCGGCGCGCATCCTGCGCCGCGCATTCGCCAGCAAATCGCACAAATATGCCCTGCCGCAAGTGGGAGATACCCTCCCTTTCGCCGCGCGCAGTTCCTGGGCATCCTGCTCTACCTTCTCAAGCGTGCCTTTGCTTTCTTTGAACAGATCAAGCTGCTTGCGCCACCGAGGCGTATTGAGGGCAAAGGGCTCAAGCCTGCCTATGGACTCGTTGAGCTTATTCAACGCGCGTTTGTGCGCAAAGCCGTCCCAGAGGCAATATGCTTCCACAAGATCATTCAAGCAGGTATAGAACTTCCCGTCCGTGGTAACGTTGGCGGCAAGCTCTTTTGCAATTTCCCAGGCGGCGGCAAATTCTCCGGAGTTGAATGATCGGGCCAGGTTGCGCACTTCGCGCAAGGCCATGACGTCCCAGGGATTATCCTGTTGCATAAAAATTTCATGGCCGGTTTTCACTATACCCAATCCGGCCTTGGTGCGGCTGGCGCCTCCCACATAGGCGAAACGGCTGCGATGCTCCATCATGACCAGGGTCAAGGCGGCGGACATGATTTTTGTGCCGCCGGTAATATCGGCGACAAGCAGCGCATCTTCCGGCAGGTTCATATCGCGCAGCCCTCTTTCAATACCGGCCCGAATATCCCGAACACAAGCCAGCAGGTCCCTAAAAAGTCAAGAACCGAATGCCATGTCACGAGGACACCCGTGAAGCCACAGAATTTGATGACTGGACAGCTTCTCACGCGCCTTGTTTTTTGAGCTATTGTGGGGTATCGTCAAACGAACTTAATTATCACATACGGCAGGAGCGTCTTTGTGTATAGCAAGCCTTTTCTGAAATGGGCGGGCGGGAAATACCGCATTTTGGACAATATCCTGCGGGAATTGCCGCAAGGTACCCGGTTTGTGGAGCCTTTCGCCGGTTCTTGCGCTGTATATCTTAACACGAATTTTCCAAAAGCCCTGATCGCCGACCTGAACGCTGATTTAATCAGCCTCTATCGCCATATTCAACGGGAAGGCGAAGATTTTATCCATTATTGTGCTTCTTTCTTCAATCCTAGAAATAACACACGCGAAAGGTACATAGCTTTGAGGGGCAGATTGAACTCTTCTAGCGATGCCAGAGAACGGGCTGCCATCCTACTCTACGTCAATCGACATGCTTTTAATGGACTCATACGCTATAATTCTAAAGGTGGATTCAACGTTCCATTTGGCAAATATGCAAAGCCATATTTCCCTTTTAAAGAACTTTTGGCCTTTTATGAAAAAACGCGATCCACGAAAACTGAGTTTGTAGCTACAGACTTCCGTTCTATTTTTGCCAGCCTTGAACCAGGAGATGTGGTGTATTGCGATCCTCCCTATATACCACTTTCATCAACCTCCAACTTTACGGCCTATTCAGGAAATATCTTTCAGGAGCAGGATCAACGTGACCTTGCATTGCTTGCTCAAGAGGCATATAAGAAAAATATTCATGTTGTTTTAAGCAATCACGATACTGAAATTACCAGAAGACTATATTCTTCTGCTATGATAAAATACTTCACGGTGCAGCGTTTTATCAGTTGCGATGGTGGTAACCGAGCAAAAGTGCCGGAATTGCTTGCTATATATGGATAATAGCATGCAGATATTAGCGCAGGCTTCACTGCTCTTCCAAAATGAGGCCATACCTTACATAACAACAAAACTCGCCAGGCTTTATTTAGGAGATGTTATTGATATATTGAACATGCTGCCTACCGAATCTGTGGATATAATCTTTGCCGATCCTCCTTATAATCTATCAAATGGCGGAACTACCTGTCATGCCGGAAAACGCGTCAGTGTCAACAAAGCGCACTGGGACGTCAGTCATGGCATTGAAAACAATTTTACATTTCATATGAATTGGATTCAGGCTTGCAGAAGAATTCTAAAAAATGCAGGTACTATTTGGATTTCTGGTACATATCATAGTATTTTCTCTTGTGGTTATGCACTTCAGCTTCAAGGATGGCATCTTCTTAATGATATTGTCTGGTTTAAACCCAATGCCGCACCCAATCTGGCCTGCCGCATGTTTACAGCGAGCCATGAAACTTTATTGTGGGCCAAAAAGAATAAAAGTGCGAAACACTATTTTAACTATGAAGCCATGAAAATTGGACCTTGGGAAAAGGATATGCTGAAAAATCCAGGCAAGCAGATGCGGAGCGTTTGGGCTATCAGCGGCCCCTCTCCAAAAGAGAAACGTTTTGGCAAGCATCCTACTCAAAAACCATTGGATTTGCTTATTCGCATAATAAGGGCATCCTGCCCCACTGGCGGAACCGTGCTAGATCCTTTTTGCGGGAGCGGGACAACCGGCGTTGCGGCACTTCGTCACGGGCATCAGTTTATTGGCATTGATTCAGAGCGAGATTATTTAAAAAAGATAGCATTACCCAGACTTTTAGCAATTGAGGAAGGAGATGCGTATGGAGAGGCGTGAAGCAGCCGCGAAGCTTAAGGTTCTGGTTGGACAGGATCTACACGCCTTAGCTAAACAATACGGCATCACTGTCTGCACTCCGTCCGGAACGGTCAACAAGGGTTGGGCTGGGCATGTTTGCGAGCGTTTTTTGGGGTTGCCATTGAATTCCGCTCAAAGTCCAAACTTTGGGTCTTGGGAATTGAAAAGCATTCCCATAAAGCGCTTGGCATCTGGGCAGTTGGCATTCAAAGAAACTATGGCGATTACGATGATTGATCCATACCATGTGGCACGTACGCCATTTGCTGAGAGTCATTTGCTGACCAAACTCAGTAAAGCGGTTATCGTTGCGCGAATTGTCGGGGTCTCCTATGCCGAACCAACCTTTATACATTCCGTAACAGAAATAGATCTCCATGATGAATTGTATAATGCGGTAAAGGCTGATTATGAATTGGTACAGAGATTCCTAAACGATCCCAAGTGCGGATTTATATCATTAACTGGAAAAATAGGAAAATATGTGCAGCCTCGCACCAAAGGTACTGGACATGGGAGTACTTCCAGAGCATTCTATGCAAGACCAGTATTTTTGGAACAATTCATATCATTACGCTGATATTGTATAATACATTTGACAAAGTATTATACATAGTTAAATATATTGTATCCAATCGTGTTGCTTGCCTATATCTTATCGGTACCGCGTCCCTCGGCATGACCGACACAAATTGCCCCTGACCATCCTATTTCCTCTTTTGGCATCCACAAAAATTGGGGGCTTTTTTCGGGGGTCTGGTGTGGGAAATATTTCTATAATTATCTGATATAAAACACTGTTATATCCTAACTCAAGGCGACTATCTGGACGGCGTGAGAGAGGGCAAGGGCTGACAGGAATTTCCCCGGATAGGCGCGGCGTAATTAACCGCGCCGAAAAGCTGACCATGCGGCCTGCCGGGGGAAACAATCCATGGGACCCAGCATGGGGGGGGCATGGAAAAAAAATACCTGAATCCGTGATCAACTTTGATAATAATTCTATCTACAGCATTGAGGGGCTTTTGATTCACTGAAAAGCCCTCAAAAGTATAGCTCTTAGGGTCAAAGCATCGGTATTTGAACCTCACTACAACGGAAATAGCATCATTTTGCCGCTTGTTGCTGATTTTGGGCGCAATTATCCTGTTGTTGACACAGAAAGGCGTAAACTCTACCGATTACACCAGCACAAGTTGCCGGTACAAACGACACATCGCACCGGCTGTCTCGACAGCGTCCCGCGGGAACAGCGTCCCGCGGGTAAAGGTCTCCGCGCCCGGGGCGCCGCGTCCCGCCGGGGAGCCCCGGCCAGCCTTACGATTTAAAAAAATCCTTAGTGCCGCAAGGGAAAAGTGCTGTACCCCCGATCTTTTGCTTGACAGGAGAGTAGGAGTTTTGAGATTGTCTAAAAAAGTTGTTGGGCAGGTTTTTCCCCCTTCTTTTCCCTTCGAGTTTTCTTTTTTCCCCGGCCGGGCTTCGCCGCTTTTGGCCGGCCGGGGAGGGAGCCGGCATGCCTTCCTCCATCATCAAGCGCGACGGAAAATCCGCGCCCTTCGACTCCGGCAAGATTCTCAACGCCGTCAACAAGGCCAACAAGGCCGTGGGCGAAGAGGAAATGTCCCCCACGGATCTCCTTTTTGTCACGGAAAAGGTCTGCGGGCGGCTGGAACGGGAGGGGTTGAAGCATGTGGAGGAAATCCAGGATGTGGTGGAGGAGACCCTGATCCGCTACGGCTACGCCAGGACGGCCAAGGCCTACATCCTGTACCGGGCGGAGCACGCCAAGATCCGCAATGCCGAAACCTATCTCATGGACATCTACAAGAAACTGACCTGGTCCTCGGCCCTGGAGGAGGACATCAAGCGGGAAAACGCCAACATTGACGGCGACACGGCCATGGGCACCATGCTCAAGTACGGCTCCGAGGGGTCCAAGTTTTTCATCGACAACCACATCCTGCCCAAGGACGTGTCCGCGGCCCACAATAACGGGGACATCCACATCCACGACAAAGACTTTTACATGCTGACGGAGACCTGCTGCCAGATCGATCTGATTCCCCTTTTCCGGCGGGGGTTTTCCACCGGGCACGGGCATCTGCGCGAGCCCAACTCCATTGAGAGCTATTCCGCCCTGGCCTGCATTGCCATCCAGGCCAACCAGAACGAGATGCACGGCGGGCAGAGCGTGCCCAACTTTGACTATGCCATGGCCCAGGGGGTGGGCAAGACCTTTTGCCAGGAATATTGGAAGGCCTTTGCCGCCTATGTGCAGGTGAAGGAGGACGGCTCCGAGGAGGAGGCCCTGGCCCTGGCCGGGGAGATGCGCGTCCTGGCCGGGGAGGACATCCGCATGGGCGCGGCGGAGGATTTCGGGCGGCGCCTTTCGGCCGCCGCCGGCGCGGGGCGGCGCCCCCTGCTGGAAAAGGCCCACGCCTACGCGGTGGAGAAGGCCGGCAAGGCCACGGACAGAAGGACCTACCAGGCCATGGAGGCCTTCATCCACAATCTCAACACCATGAATTCCCGGGCCGGGGCCCAGGTGCCCTTCAGCTCCGTCAACTACGGCACGGACACCTCGGCCGAGGGGCGCATGGTCGTCCGCAACCTGCTGCTGGCCACCCAGGCCGGCCTGGGCAACGGGGAGACCTCCATTTTTCCGGTTCAGATCTTCAAGGTCAAGTCCGGCCTGAACTTTCAACCCGGGGACCCCAACCATGACCTGTTCCAACTGGCCATGGCCACCTCCGCCCGGCGGCTTTTTCCCAATTTCGGCTTTCTGGACGCCCCCTTCAACCTGCGCTACTACAAGCCGGGGGATTACGACACGGAGGCCGCCTACATGGGCTGCCGGACGCGGGTGCTGGGCAACATCCACGACCCGGAGCGGCAGACCATCTGCGGGCGCGGCAATCTGAGCTTCACCTCCATCAACCTGCCCCGCCTGGGGCTGGAGGCCGATGGAAATCTCGGCGCCTTTTTCGCCCTCCTGGACGAGCGCATGGATCTCGTCTTCCGCCAGCTTCTTCACCGTTTCAAGATCCAGAGCGCCAAAAAGGTCCGCAACTATCCCTTCCTCATGGGGGAGGGCATCTGGATGGATTCCGGCGGCCTGGACTGGGACGACGCCATCGCCGGGGTTCTCCGGCACGGAACCCTGTCGGTGGGCTTCATCGGCCTGGCCGAGGCCCTGAAGGCCCTCACCGGCGCGCACCACGGGGAAAGCGACGAGGCCCGGAATCTCGGACTTAGGATCATCGGGCACATGCGGCGGCGGACGGATGAGGAGTCGGAGCGGACCAGGCTGAATTTTACCCTTCTGGCCACGCCGGCGGAGGGCCTGAGCGGGCGCTTCGTGGAACTTGACCGCCGGCGCTACGGCCTTGTGCCCGGCGTCACCGACCGTGATTACTACACCAATTCCTTTCACATCCCGGTCTATTTCCCCCTGCCGGCCTTCCGGAAGATCCGCCTGGAGGCCCCCTATCACGCCCTGACCAACGCCGGGCACATCACCTATGTGGAACTGGACGGGGACACCTGCAAGAACCCGGAGGCCTTTGAGGCCGTTATCCGCTGCATGCACGAGCAGGGCGTGGGCTACGGCTCGGTGAACCACCCCCTGGACCGCGATCCCGTCTGCGGCTATGTGGGGGTGATCAACGGGGTCTGCCCGCGCTGCGGCCGGAAGGAGGGCGAGGGCGTCAGCCCGGAAGTCCTGCGCGCCCTGCGCCGCCAGTATCCCGACGTTCCCCTCTGGGACGGCTGACGGCGCGCCGGGGACGCGCCTGCGGCGGCGGCGGACCCATGTCGCCAGCGGAATTTTGATCAACCGCGCCAAGGCGCGAAAGGAGAGACTTCAGGATGTTGATGGACCCGCAACGCGAGACGAAGACCCGGCAGACCAGACGTATCGGCGAAGGGGTGGGCTTTGAGCGCACCCGGCGCATCACCGGCTATCTGGTGGGAACCCTGGATCGTTTCAACAACGCCAAGCGGGCTGAAGAGCGCGACCGGGTCCGGCACGGTGTCTGAAGATCCCCTTCTTGGGGAGGCCTGTCTGCGGGTCAGCGGGGTGGTGGAGGAATCCATCGTGGACGGCCCCGGCCTGCGCTACGCCGTCTTCACCCAGGGCTGCCCGCACCTCTGCCCCGGTTGCCATAACCCCCAGACCCACAGCCTGTCCGGCGGCCGTTTCCTTTCCGTTTCCTCCCTCCTCGCCGCTGTCCGGGAAAATCCCCTGCTCGCGGGGGTTACCCTTTCCGGGGGAGAACCCTTTCTCCAGCCGGCCCCCCTCTGCCTGCTGGCCGAGGGGGTGCGCGCCCTCGGCCGCAACGTGGTCGTCTATTCCGGCTATACCCTGGAAGAACTGGGGGATCTGGCGGCGGCCAGCCCCCCGGCGGCCCGGCTGCTCCAACTGACCGACCTGCTCATTGACGGCCCCTATGTGCAGGCCCTGCGGGATCTCGACCTCCCCTTCCGGGGCAGCCGCAACCAGAGGATTCTGGGAGCGGCGGAGATCCGGGCGGCGCTGGGGAAAAAATTGGCGCCGTTTTTTCTTGACATCCCCCCGGCGCCGGGATATGACCCCGGCCAAGGAGCTTCGCCATGAAGCGGACCGCCGCCCGGATATACGCCTATTATCCCAGGAACCCAGGAAGGGATCCGGGTCTTTCGCGCCGGGCATAAGGGAAAAGGATTTTCCGGAAATGCTGGCCGCCGACCTCGGGTCGGCGGCCTTTTTTCGTTAAGGCCCCGGACCCCCGCAAGGGAAATGAGGCTGGATTCCTGGAGGGGGCGCCCCGCAAATTCCCCCGGCAGGGCGTGGCCACGCCACCCCATCAGGGATTTCACCGCCTTACCAAGGAGAAGACAATGTCCAGCGACTTTCTTGCAACCCTGGCCGGCATGGATGCCCTGATCTTTCTGGGCCTCGCCTCCCTGGTCTTTGCCGCCTTCTTTTCCGCCGTCAGCCTTGTCCGTAACGCCCTTTGCAAGGAGAAACGGTCATGAGCGGCGATCTGACGGCCATTCTGCGCGACGTGCTCATCTGGGCCCTGTACCTGGGCATCTTTTTCCATCTGGCCCGCAAGGGCAGGGGGCATGATTCCGTCCTGGGCGGGGCCGTGCCCTTTCCGGTGCAGGCCTTCGCCTATGTGGCCACCTACATTTCCGCCGTGGCCCTGGTGGGGTTCGGCGGCCTGGCCTACATTTACGGCCTGCAGATGATCCTGGTGGCCGCCGGCAACGTCTGGCTTGGCACCTGGGCGGTGTACCGCTTCCTGGCCTGGCCCACCAGGCAGTGGCAGGAGCGGCTGGGGGCCCGCAGTCCGGCCCAGCTCCTGGGCCTGGGGCACCACAGCCCCCTTCTGGGGCGCGCCCTGGCCCTGATCTTCGCCCTTTTCCTGGGGGTTTACGCCTCGGCGGTGATCAAGGGGGCGGCCGTGCTCCTGGCGGAGATCCTGCCTCTGCCCCTGTGGTCCCTGATCTGGCTGACGGCCCTGACGGCGGGCTTCTGCGTCCTGGTGGGGGGGCTGCGCGGGGTGCTGTACACCGAGGCCATGCAGGGACTGGTCATGCTCCTGGGCATCCTGGTCATTGTCGGGGCCGTCTTCTGGCGCGTGGACGGGCCTTTGTCCGGCATCGCGGCCCTGGCTTCCCTGCCGCCGGACGCGCGGGCGGACAACGGCTTCGCCGCCCTGTCCGGGGGAGAAACGGGCTGGTTCATCATCTCCCTGGTCCTGGTCACCTCCGTGGCGGTCTGGGCCCAGCCGCAGATGATGCAGCGCCATTTCGCCCTGACCTCGCGGGACAGCCTGCCCCGCGCCTCCGCCCTGGCCATGCTCGTCCTGACCCTCCTGGTGGGCGGCATGTATTTCGCCTCCTCCCTTTCCCGCCTCTTCCTGCCCGCCCTCTCCCACCCGGACGAGGTCGTGCCGCTCCTTGTGCGCACCCTCCTGCCCTATGCCGGCATGGAACTCTTCGTCCTGGCCGTGGTCTCCGCCTCCCTCTCAACAGCCACGGCCCTCTGCCATATCGCCGCCGTGGCCGTGGCCGAGGATGTCCCGGCCCGCCGGAGCACACCCGCCGCCTGGTTCATCGGGGTGCTCTTCTGCGTCCTGCTCAGCGGCGCCTGCGCCCAGATCAAGGGCCAGCTCATCGCCATCCTCTGCACCACAAGCTGGAGCATGGTGGGCGCCACCGCCCTTGTGCCCTATCTGGCCCTGGTCCTCTTCCGCCGCCGGAACCCCGCGGCCGCCTGGGGCAGCGCCTGCCTGGGCTTCACCGCCTGCCTGGCCTGGTACCTCCTGGTCTCCCGCTCCACCGCCCTTGTCCCCTCCCTGCTGCCCTCCCTCGCCGGCATCCCCCCCTTCTTCGTCGGCATCGCGGCCTCCCTCTTCGGCTGGGCCGCGGGCAGCCTCCTGCCCGCCCCTTCCCTCCGGCGGCCCTTCCGGGGGAATGCGCAATGATTTCCCCTACGCCAGCAGATAATCCTCGTACACATACAGGGCCGGGCTGCCGCCGGTATGGAGAAAGAGGACGTTCTGGCCCTTGCGCAAGACCCCCCGGCGGATCAGATCAATGAGTCCGGCCATGGCCTTTCCCGTGTATACGGGGTCCAGGAGGATCCCCTCGGCGCGGGCCGCCAGGGTGAGGGCTTCCCGCATCCCCTCCGTGGGCAGGGAGTATCCGGGGCCGACGTAGCCGTCGTGGACAATGACCGCATCAGGGGGGATGGTCCCCCGCAGGCCCCCCTGTTCCACCGTTTTTTCGGCCAGGTCGCGGACTCTGGCCTCCTGGGGGGCGCGGGGGCGGTTGACGCTGACGCCGTGCACGGCAACAGGGGCATTGGCCCCGGCGAAGCCGGCCAGCAGGCCGGCGTGCGTCCCCGCGCTGCCCGAGGCCGTCACAACCGCATCCAGACTCAGGCCGAGAAAGAAGCATTGCTGCAGAATCTCCTCCGCGCAGGCCGCGTAGCCCAGCGCCCCCAGAGGGGAGGATCCCCCCCCGGCGATGGTGTACGGATTTTTGCCCGCGGCGCGCAGGGACCGCGCGCTTTCTTCCATTGCCGCGTCCATGTCGGTCCCGCCGGGGACCACGCGGCTGGACGAAACCCCGAGAAGGCGGAAAAGCAGGTTGTTGCCGGAGGCCGAGGGATTGTAGCTGCCGGGGACGCGCTCCTCAAGGACGAGCAGGCAGTCCAGGCCCTCGCGCGCCGCCGCCCAGGCCGTCAGGCGGCAGTGGTTGGACTGCACGGCCCCGCAGGTGATCAGGCTGTCGGCTTTCCGCTTCAGGGCGTCGGCGACGAGAAAATCCAGCTTCCGCGTCTTGTTGCCTCCCCCGGCGCCGGGCAGGAGATCGTCGCGCTTGAGATAAATGTTCGGGCCGCCCAGAAGCCGGCTGAGCTCCGGCGCCGGCTCAAGGGGAGTGGGACCGCGCAGGTAGCCGCGCCGGGGAAGTGTGCTCAGATGCATGGCTCGCTCCTTGTTTCCTTAAATCTCGTATTCCGGCCGGCGGATCGCCTGCAGGATGTCGTGTTTCAGTTCCGTGAAGGCCGGGTTGAGCAGCAGCCGCTCGTAGCGGCGCGGCCGGGGAAAAGGGGGGACAAGCGTCTGCCGGATCCTGCCGGGCCTCGGCGTCATGACCACGATCACATCCGCCAGGAACAGGGCCTCGTCCACATCGTGGGTGACGAAGAGTACCGTGGCTCCCGTCACCTCCAGGATGGAAACCAGGAGTTCCTGCATGGAGAGCCTGGTCTGGGCGTCGAGAGCGCCGAAGGGCTCGTCCATGAGCAGGATGGGCGGTTCGGTGATCCAGGCCCTGGCCAGGGCCACGCGCTGGCGCATTCCGCCGGAGAGTTCGTAGGGGGCGTGGCTCTCAAAGCCTTCAAGGCCGGTGAGCCGGATGAACCGGCGGGCCGCGGCGAAGGTTTCCTCCCGCGGTCTGCCCGCCAGTTCCGGCCCCAGGGTGATGTTTTCCAGCACATTGCGCCAGGGCAGCAGGTTCGCCTCCTGGAAGACGATGCCTCTGTCCGGGCCGGGGCGGAGTACCGGCCTGCCCCCCACCAGCACCCTGCCGGAGGAGGGGCGGTCAAAGCCGGCCAAAAGGTTCAGGAGCGTGGACTTGCCGCACCCGGAGGGACCGAGAAGACAAACAAAACTGCCCTCTTCCATTTCCAGGGAGAAATCGGCAATGGCCTCGGTGGGGCTTTCCCCGTTCCCGACGGAGAAACTGTGGGCGATCCGGTCGAAGACAACGCGGCCGCCGCCTGTTCCGGCGGCGGGAGCCGCCATGTCAGCGCACCGCCCCGGCGATGAAGCTGGGATTGATGAAGGGAGCGAAGGATTCCGGAAGGTCCCGCCGGCTCAGTTCGCCCAGGTCAGCCAGAAACCGCGCCGTGTCCGCGAAGCTTTTGCTGATGCCGGACTCGCCCCCCCCCAGCCATTTGGACTCAAGCTGTTCCTGAAGGTCCGGGAAATCGAGCCCGGCAAGAGTCTGCTTCGCCGCCGCGACGTCCTGCCCCAGTTCCCTGGCGATGATTTCCGCCGCCGCGTCCGGGTTTTCCTTGTAGCGCCGGACCGTGTCCCGGAAGACGCGCAGGAAGGCGCTGACCGAGTCCGGATGGGCCTCCGCGAACTTTTTGGAAACCACATAGGCATTGAAGAGGTAATACCCGTCCTTCTGCAACTGCCCGCTTTTCAGCAGCTCGTGGCCGCCCTCGGCTTCAAGCTGCTGGGAGAAAGGCCCCCAGACATAGGCGGCGTCCACGTCCCCGCGTTTCCAGGCCGCGAGTTCATCGGCGGGCTTGAGGGGCGCCTGTTTCACCTTGGAGGCGTCCACGCCGTAGACCTTGAAGGCCGCGAGCAGGGCATAATGGGCGGTGGAGCCGGCTGGATAGGTCACGGTCCGGCCCTCCAGCTCCTTGATGGAGCCGATTTCCTTGCGGGCGATCAGCCGCTCGCTGGACTCGATGACTCCGGCAACGGCGATGACCTCAATGGGCAGTTTGCGGGCCAGCGCGGCCGCCACCGGCACGGAGCCAACCCTGGCGATGTCGATCTCGCCGGCCGCCACGGCCTTCAGGGCATCCGGCCCGCTGGCGAAATTGACCCATTTCACCGGGACGCCCAGTCCCTTGGCGAAGGAATCGTCCGCCTTGCCCAGAATCCAGGGCCGGGGGCCGTTCAGATAGGCCAGACGGACTTGCGCCGGTTTGGCGGATTCCGCCGCAAGGGCGGCGGGCGCGAACACGGCCGTCAGCGCCGCGAGGGCGGCGGCGAACAGAGGAAGGAAACGCATGAGAGGCTCCTTTGTTGAGGATGACAGGCCCCTTCCGGGGAAAATCCGCGGCGGCTCTCCTCTGAAGGGGGAAAGTGTCAGGCTTTGCCGTCCCAGGGGACGATAATTCTCTGCAGGGCGACAATGATCAGATCCAGGATATAGCCGGTAAGCCCGAGCAGGATGATGCCGAGCATGACGATGTCCGTGCGCATGTAGGAGCTGGCGTTGAGCACCATCCAACCGATGCCCGTATCGGCCGCCACCATCTCGGCGGCGATGAGCGTCGTCCAGCCCACGCCGACGGCGAGGCGGACGCTGGTGAAGATTTCCGGCAGGGCTCCCGGGAAGACGATGGAGCGCAAAAGCTGGCGGTCCGTGGCCCCCAGGGCGCGCCCGAGGCGCAGCCTGCCCTGGTCAGTCCCGCTAGCCGCCGCGGCGCATCCGACCAGTATGGTCAGGAAGGCGGAAATGAAGATCAGGAAGACCTTGGACACCTCGCCTATGCCCAGCCAGAGGATGACCAGGGGAATAAGGGCCAGTTTGGGCAGGGGGCGGAAAAACTGGACAAAGGGATCCAGGATCGCCCGCAGGACGGGAAAGACGCCCATGGCCAGCCCCACGGGCACGCCGATGAGCACGGCCGGGATGAAGGCGCCGAACACCCTGCCCAGGCTGACCGCGACATGATACCACAAGGGCAGTTGCCGGTAACCGTCCGTGAACATCTCCAGGGCCGAGAGGCAGATCTCTCCGGGCGGCGGAAGCAGCAGCGGGCTGAACAGCCCGAGGCGCCCGCCCAGAAACCAGAGGAAGACGAAAAAGGCGACCGAGGCCAGGCTGATCGCCGCGCCGCGCACTCCGCGCAAATGTTTTCTTTCCGGATCCATGATTCCCGCCATCCGCAAGCCGAAAATGCGGACCACCAGATCAAGCTCACCACCAGATCATGGGGCCTTATGGAGATCAAGGTAGGGCCGCGGAGCCGGGAGGGGAAGGATCAAATTCAGATACCCATATGCGGCAAAGGAAGGAGTTCGGGGTGTTTTGTCCGTGAGCGGAGGTCTTCTTCCCTGGTCCGTCCCCTGAGGCGCAGAACGGCGGCCCTGGCCAGTTCGAACAGGCCGTCCACCAGGGGGACGGCCTGGCCGCTGTCCGCCGCCAGTCCCAGTTCCGTGCAGCCCAGGGCCACGGCCTGGGCGCCGCCTTCCGCCAGGCGCGCCGTCAGGGAGCGCAGGCAGGCGCGAGAGGCGGGGCCGGTTTCTCCCGTCTTGATGGCCTTGATCAGATCGAGGGTCCGCCGCTGGTCCGGATCGTCGGGCAGGATCAGGTCCGCCCCGGCCCGGGCGAAACGACGGGCGTACAGGCCGGTCCGGACGGTGGCGGCGGTCGCCAGCAGACCGACGCGCGTCAGGCCCGGAGCGAGGCGTTGCGCGCCCTCCACGGTGAGATCAAGGATGTTGAGGATGGGGATGGAAACCGCCGCCTGGATCTGATCATAATAATAGTGGGCGATATGGCAGGGCATGAGCAGGAGGGCGGCCCCGCAGGCTTCCAGCCTGCTGGCCGTCTCGCTGATGGCCGGGGCGGGACTCGGGCCGGAACCCTCCAGGGCCCGGACCCGGGAGGGGATCGTGACATTGTTGTCCAGCAGGCAGCGGATGTGCTCGCTGTCCTCCCTGGCCGGAGTCAGGCGGAGGATATGCGCCAGCAGATAAACCGCCGCTTCCGGACCCATGCCGCCGATGATGCCGATGACGGGTTCTTGTGTCATGGGGGTCCCTTCGTTTCCTCCGTGAACGGGTCCAGCCTGTTCACGGGAGATAGCAACTTCCCCCGCCGGGGGAAACGAAGGAAATCATCTATCCATATGCGCAAGGGGTCTAAAGCCCTTCACAGGCCGTAGGCCCGCACCAGGGTTTCCACCCGCTGCCGGGAGCCGGCCAGTCGTTGGCGCAGTTCCCGGGGGTAGTCGGCCAGATCGCGCGGCCTGCCGGCCACGCCCGTTTCCATGGCCGCCTGGGCCACGGCCGGGGCCAGGCGCTCTATCAGGCGCAGATCCAGCGGCTTGGGGATGACGTAGTCGGGGCCGAAGGTAAAGTCCTCACCCCCGTAAGCGGCGCGGACGTCGTCCGGGACGGGCTCCCGGGCCAGGGCGGCCAGGGCCCGGGCCGCCGCCAGCTTCATGGCCTCGTTGATGTCCGTGGCCCGCACGTCCAGTGCCCCCCGGAAGATGAAGGGGAAGCCGGAAACATTGTTGATCTGGTTGGGATAATCGGATCGGCCCGTGGCCATGATGGCGTCCGGGCGGGCGCTCTTGGCCTCGACATAGCCGATCTCCGGGGTGGGGTTGGCGCAGGCGAAGATGATGGGCGTCCCGGCCATGCCCCGGATCATGTCCTGCGTAACCAGGCCCTCGCGGGAAAGCCCCAGGAGCATGTCCGCGCCCCGCAGGGCGTCTCCCAGGGAGGCGAAGGCCTTTTTGCCGGCGAATTCCCGCTTCTCCCGGCTCAGGTCGCCGCGGCCCTGGTGGATGTGTCCCCGGGAATCAAACATGGCGATATGGGCAGGGTCCACGCCCATGAGGAGGTAAAAGCGGGCCGAGGCGACGGCCGCCGCCCCCGCCCCGCTGATGACGATGCGCGTGTCCTCGATCCGCTTGGCGCTGATTTCCAGGGCGTTCAGCAGCCCGGCCCCGGAAATGATGGCCGTGCCGTGCTGATCGTCATGGAAGACCGGAATGCCCATTTCCCGCTTCAGGCGGTCTTCAATGAAAAAACACTCCGGGGCCTTGATGTCCTCCAGGTTGATGCCGCCGAAGGTCGGCTCCAGGGCGCGCACGATGGCGCACAGCTCTTCCGGGTCCGTGACGGCGAGATTGATGTCGTAGCAGTCAATGTCGGCGAAGACCTTGAAGAGCACGCCCTTGCCTTCCATGACCGGCTTGCCGGCCACCGGGCCGATGTTCCCCAGTCCCAGCACCGCGCTGCCGTTGGTGACCACCCCCACCAGATTGCCCCGGCCGGTGTAGAGATAGGAATCCTCGGGACGGCCGGCGATGGCCAGGCAGGCTTCGGCCACGCCGGGGCTGTACGCCAGGGAAAGATCCCGCTGGTTCCGGCAGGGCTTGACCGGCATGACCTCTATCTTTCCGGGCCTGGCAACGGCATGGTAATCCAGAGCGTCTTGAGCGGTGAACAACGGCATGGCGGTTTCTCCTTGTCTGTTGTGGCATTTTACGCTTGAAACAGTTCGCTGACGGCCAGCCGGCCTGCTCCTGTTTCGCGGCAAGGATTTGCAGGCAAATCCTTGCGGAGCAAATTACACATTTTCAACGGTAATTTGCTCTAGAGCATTTCAATTTTGAGATTGCCCCTCAAGTTTTCTTTTGGTTACGCCCGCTCCGGCGCTTAGCCGCGCAAATAAATTGCGCTTGCGCCTTCGCGGCGGGCGTCCGCTCACGCGGTCGCCAGAGCAATTTCATTTTGTTACTATAAAGTCAACACAAGGGCCGGGAACGGGTCCGCAATCTTTCCGGAGGCCAGAAACAGCGCGTGGGCATTGCCCGCGTAAGCCTCCGTAAATTTTTTCATCCTCAACTCCCGCCGAAGCTCTGTCCATCTCATGGCTTATCCTCGTAGGTTTCCGCCATGAATCGGACAAATCCCGTGCTCTAATCAAGGACATTTTATTTGCTCGCTACACCCGCGCTGAAGCCCCTTTCCGAAGAGGTCCTTTTTCTGTATTCTTCTCCCTGGTCTTCAACCCCGCCCCTGTTGGCCAAACGAGGATGCCAGGTTTCGAACCGCAAAGGAAGTTTTGATGAAAAAATTTTGTTCCGCCCTGGCCGGCAAGGGCCGTCAATTCCGCCGGGGTCAAAGCCTTCCTGAAGAATCTTGAGGATCGCGGCATCGTCCCGGCCTTCTGACCGGAGGGAAAAGGCCGCAGGGCGGGACAGACAGGAGCGAGAGGATGGAAGAGGACGAGCGGCGCGAGATCCGGAAGGATTCCCCCCTGGAGAGAAAGCGGCGGGAGATGCTCCTCTATCTGGGCGTTTCCATCGCCGCCGTGGAGCTGTTCATTTTTGTGGGCGGGCTGTGCTACGGCTTCATCGCCGCCTGGGGGCGCGGCCCCGC
>JAISNZ010000098.1 GCA_031275955.1 Desulfovibrio sp.
CCCTTCTTGATGAGCTTGGCGACAAGCTCTATGCCGGAAAATCGCCCAAGCTGATCAAGGATTTGGTGCGAAACGGCAATTTCGGCCTCAAGAACGGCAAAGGCATTTACGCCTGGAGCGGCGAACGCGTTCAGGAAAAACGAGGCCGCCGCGAAAGGGCGCTGATCAACTTTCTCCGCCAGGATCAGTCGGAAAAAAAGGCCGGGAGTTGATCCCCCCTGATGCCGCGCGCTCCCCCCGGCGTGGGGGAGACCGTCGCGTCCCTGCCGGAGGAGTTTGAGGGAGGCAAGGCCCCCCAGGAATAAGGCGGCGTTTTCCTTTGACTATGGCGGAGTGTTTTCCGGATCAGGACCTGTTTATCCAGAAGGAGAATCGTCATGAAAGCCGTGGTCAGATTTTTCGTCAATGTCATGCAGAAATATCTGCCTGACGCCTATCTGTTCGCTGTGGTGCTTACTCTTTTAGCCTTTCTGGCGGCCTGGGGCCTCACGGACAGCGGCTTCATGAAAGTCGTGAACAGTTGGGGCAACGGTCTGTGGGGCATCCTGGCCTTTGCCATGCAGATGACCCTGATTGTGGTGACCGGGCATACCATGGCCACCAGCCGCCCGGTGAAACGCTTCCTTTCCACCCTGGCCTCCATCCCCAAGGATAACGCCGGAGCCGGCATGCTCTGCGCCTTTGTGGCCGGAATCGCCAGCTTCATCAACTGGGGCTTCGGCCTGATTGTCGCGGCCCTGCTCGCCCGCGAACTGGCCCGCAAGGTCAGGAACATGGACTACGCCTTCGTGGTGGCCGCCGGGTACGGCGGTTTCATTGTCTGGCACGGCGGCCTTTCCGGATCCATCCCCCTGGCCCTGGCCACCAAGGGGCATATAATGGAAAAGGTCACAAACGGCATCGTGCCGACCACGGAAACCATCTTCTGCCTGCCCAACCTGATCATCACCTTCCTCGTCATCTTCACGGTTCCCCTGCTCATGAAGATCATCGCCCCCACAGGCAGCGACATCCGCGTGCTGGATCCCGCCCTCCTGGTGGATGCGGAGGAACCGGAAGAACCCAAGGTCAAGACCCCGGCCCAGAGGCTCGAATACTCCCGCATCATCACCCTGCTTCTGGGCGCCATGGGCGTCATCTATCTGGCGCATTATTTCTACCTCAACGGCGCGCTCAACCTTTCCCTGAACATCGTGATCTTTGTCTTCATGTGGCTGGGCATCATCCTCCACGGCACGCCCATCGCCTATGTCCGGGCGGTTAACGAGGCCATCAAGGGCGCGGGCGGCATCGCCGTGCAGTTCCCCCTGTATGGCGGCATCCAGGGCATCATGGTCGGCACGGGGCTTGGGGCCATGATTACCAACTGGTTCATCGGCATTTCCACGGAAGTCACCTTCCCCTTCTTTACCTTTATCGCCAGCGGCCTGCTCAACTTCTTTGTCCCCTCCGGCGGCGGGCACTGGGTGGTCATGGGTCCGGTCAACATCCCGGCCGCCGTTGAGCTTGGCGCCTCCATCCCCAAAACGGCCATGGCCATCTCCTACGGCGACCAGTGGACCAACATGATCCAGCCCTTCTGGGCGCTGCCCCTGCTCGGCATCGCCAAACTCGGCGCCAAGGACATCATGGGCTATACGGTCATGATCATGTTCTGGGCCGGCATCATCTTCGGCGTGGGCCTGCTTGTGCCCTGGTAAACGGCCTTTGCGTCCCGCCCGCGGCAGAAGGAGGCCTTTCGCCCGGGAAAGACAGGAGTTTGGGGGGGAAATCCCCCCAGCGGGATTCCGGGGCAAAGCCCCATCCTCCCTTACGGCTGGATGCGCTTTCCCCCGCTCCTGAGAGGAATCTCCTCCGGCAGGGGGGCGGGTTTGGGGGCGGGGGATTCGCGCCCCAGGCCGGAGGCTGGAGGATTGCCGCCCGGAACGGGCGCGGCCTCGCGCTTTTCCCGGACCGCGGCGGCGGGCGGGGAAGAACCCCCGGAGGGGAAGGCCTGTCCCCTGGCGTTGTACTTGCGCCAGAGGGCCTCTTCCGGGGATATGCCGCCGGGTCCCAGAAGATGGGCGCTGTCCCCGCTGAAGGGCAGATAGTATTCATAGGCGGCGAGAACCGTGCTGTCCGTCAGGCGCAGGACCCGGACGGAGACGAAGATCTTGTCGCCGCTCTGGGAATATGTGCCGGTGAGGACCGCATGGGCGTTATATTCCGTGGCCAGCAGGCGGCCCATATCCCGTGAGAGCATGAATTCCCCCTCCCTGGTGACGGTCAGGGCGCCGGTCAGGCGGATATCCTGGACCATGAAGCCGTGCTGGGCGATGCGCGAGGCGATTTGTTGTCCCGCCAGGCGGCCGAAGGCGGAGGTGGCCTCCAGGGTGTCCAGGCGGACCAGGGAGGTCGCCAGGATGCCGCCGTCCAGGCCGACGCGCTGCAGGAGCATGCTGGAAAGGGCGTCTCCGGCGTAAATGTTGGCGGTGAGCAGATCCGCGCCGGAAGGAGGGTCCACGGGCATTTCATAGGGGAGAGGGACGGGCTTGCCGGAACCGGCGCAGGCGCAGAGCGCAAGGCAGCAGAGAAGGAGAAGGAAGGGGCGCGCTGCCGGCCGGAACAGGGCGGGGTCCGGCGGGGAGTGATGCTCCGGGAGACGGGGGAGGGCAGGCATGGGAAACCTCTGGATTAGCGGCTTACAAGGGGCACGCGGCGCAACTGGTCCGCCTTGCCGTCGGCAAGGGGCACATTCGCGTACAGATCCCGGTCCTGGTCATTGATGTAGAAGATTTGGGACAGGTGCATGACATAGCGGTTGTTGTGGATCAGGTGAAAATTGAGCACAAGCTCATGCTCCGAGGCCGTGCCGTAGCCGACTCCGGCGACGGATGCCAGGGCCAGGCCCAGGGATGCCAGGCCCGGCGTCCAGGTCCTGCGCTCGCGCTCGTAGCGGATGAGCTGCAGGTCATACTCCAGCAGCAGGGACTCCGGCTCCGGCTGTCCGGAAACCTGCATCCCCTTGGAGACCAGCCGGGTGGTGAGCAGGCTGTAAAGGGCGCGGGAAAAGGGCCGGGAGTTGGGAGGCTGGACATAGACCGGCCTGTTGACCAGATCCGGACGATCTTCCAGGGTTTTCTGGATGCGCAGGGCAACGCTGTCGGCGATATTGTCCCAGTGGTCCGCCGCCTGGATCTTATCCTGGGAATACAGGGGAGGAGACGCGGACAGGGGAATGTCCCTGGAGGCGCAGCCCCCGAAAAGGGCCATCAGGGCAAGGACAATAAGAGCGCCAAGCGATTTGCAGATGATGCGCGGTTTCATGGCAAGCCCCCCAGAGGAACGGCCCCGGCTCCCGGAAGCGGGATCCCGCGGGCCTTTTCCGGAAACCGCCCGTTTTCTGATGGGCGCTGATTTCCGTCTGCTGCCTTATCGGCGGACCGCCTGTTTTCTTTATGCGGCGCCGGAACGGTTGAGGACGCTAAAAGGGGTACCGCTCCGGCGGAGACCTTCAGGGGCCGCTCAGGGCCACGAGATCATATCCGGATGATTCCGAAATTTCCGCCTCCACCAGGGCGCCGGGCACGACGCCGGGGCCGCTGACATAGGTCAGGCCGTCCACCTCCGGCGCCTGGAACCATGTCCGGCCCAGATGCAGACCGGGCCATTCCCCCTGAGGGCGATCCACGAGGATGGAGAGGCGCTGTCCCACGAAGGAAGCAAGGATCTCCGCGCTGATCCCCGCCTGGATGCCCATGAGGATGCGGCGGCGTTCCGCGGCGATCCGGGCGGGGACGCGTCCCTTCAGGCTGGCCGCCGGAGTGCCTTCCTCGGGGGAAAAGGGGAAAACTCCCAGGTGGGAAAAGCGGGCCTGGCGGACAAAGCGGCAGAGGAGGTCAAAATCTGCCTCCGTCTCTCCGGGAAAGCCCACAATGAGGCTGGTGCGCAGGGCGGCCTGAGGAAAGACGTTCCGGACGCGATCCACCACGGCGAACGGGTCCTGGGAAAAGGGACGGCCCATGCGCGCAAGGACGCCCCGGGCCGCGTGCTGCAAGGGAAGATCAAAATACGGCACCAGGGGCGGCCCGGCGTTTTTCAGAAAGAGCAGCAGCTTCCGGGTCAGGCCGGAGGGATACAGATACATGAGCCGCAGGCGTTCCAGACCGGGCAGCGGCAGCAGCAGCCGGAGAAGGGAGGGCAGCCCGTCCGTTCCCTCAAGGTCCGCCCCCCAGGTGGTGAGATCCTGGGCCACCAGGATGATCTCCCGAACCCCCTGCCGCAGGAGCAGGGCGGCCTCGTCGCGCAAAAGACCGGCCGGAGCGCTGCGCAGGGGGCCGCGGATGGAGGGGATGGCGCAGAAGGCGCAGGCTTGCCGGCAGCCTTCGCTGATCTTGAGCCAGGCGTAAGAAGGCCCTGTGGAAAGAAGGCGCAGGGGAGGAAAGCCGGAGGGCGGGCTTTGCGGGATGCCCGCGGGCGGAGAGGGAGGAAGGCGATCCGTCAGGGCGGCGCTGATTTGCGCGGGCCAGGAAGACATTTCCCCGGTTTCCAGCAGGAGATCCGCCTCGGGCAGGTCCGGGGACAATTCTTCCCTGCCGAAGCGGCCCACCAGGCATCCGGCCACCGCCAGGAGGGGACGTTTGTCCGGCGGCAGGCCCGCCAGACGCGAAGCGCTCTCCAGGATGACCCGCACGGATTCCTCCACCGCCGGGGCGATAAAGGCGCAGGTGTTGATGAAGACAAGGTCAGCCTCCTCCATTGCCTCCACAGGACGGAGGCCGCCCCGGATCTCCCTGATTGCCCCCAGGGTTTTCTCCGTGTCCACCCGGTTTTTCGGACAGCCGAGACTTATTGAATAAATACGGATCATGATCTATCATCCAGCGCCGCGCGTCGCGCGCCGTTTTCCGGCTCAGGCGCAAAAGGCTCTCCAGCAGACGGAAAAGGCCACAGGAGGTCCCATGCCCGCGCGGCACGGCAATGTTCCCCCCGCCCCGTTCCCGGAAATGGATTCCGTCGTCCTTGTGGGCTATGGAGCCATCGCCGACAGCGTCGCCCGCCTTTTTACGCGGGAGGACTTTTTGCTGACCTTTCCCCTGGCGGTTTCCGGCTGGGCGCCTTTGCAGGATGCCCAGGACAGGGAAACCGCCGGACTGATTCCCGCCTTTCTTAAGGACCTGCCCGCCTTTCCCGGCCTGGAAGCCCTTTTCGCGGCCACCCCCAAGGTTGTCCTCATTCTGGACCTGAGCGACGACGGACGCCACGCTACGCGCATCCGCGCCCTGGCGCCGCCGCAGGCGAGCATACTCACCGCCGCTTTCCTTGTCCAGATCACCTCGGCCGCCGACGCCGGCCGGCTGAACATCGACAGCGGCAAAGGTCTGCGCAAGGCCAAAAACCTTTTGCACATGCTCATGGACCAGATGGAGGAAGATGACGTCTTTCTCCTCGACGCCCAGGGCATCATCCGGGAAATGAACCGTTTCTCCGCCCAGAGCCGGGGAATGCGGCTTCAGGACTGCATCGGCCGCTACTGCGGAGATCTGGACCCGCACCTTTTCGGCGCGGAGGGGGAGGAATCCTGCGCCTTTCTCCAGGCGCGCTCCACAGGAAAAAAGGCCGAGGGCATGATCTCGGACGTCCTGTCTGACGGCAGGATCCGCTACCTGCATACCCTCTGTTTTCCCCTTCCCGGCGCGGACGAAGAGGTTGCGCAGTTTCTCTACATCCGCCGCGATGTGACGGAGCGGCGCCAGATGGCCAAACGCCTGCAACAGGCGGAACGGCTGGCCGCCATTGGGGAACTGTCCACCTATGTGGCCCATGAAATCAGAAATCCCCTCTTCTCCATCGGCGGCTTCGCCAACGCCCTTCTGCGGCACCCCGGCCTGGACGGGGAAGCCCGGGAAAAGGCCCGGATCATCTTTACCGAGTCCAGGCGCCTGGATGTCATTGTAAGCAACATCATCAATTTCGCCCGGCCCACGCGACAGGAAATGGGCGTTTTCGAGGTGGAGGCCGTGATTCAGCAGACCCTGGCCCTGATGACCCTTGGCGGCGAGGAACGCGGCATCCGGGCCGAAGCCGTTCTGGAGGCCGGCCTGCCCAAAGTGGTGGGCAATGCGGAAAACCTGAAACAGTGCCTGATTAATCTGGTGAAAAATTCCCTGGAGGCCATGCCCGAAGGCGGCTCCCTGGTTATCCGCTGCCTGCGCGACAAGGACGCCGTACGCATCTGTGTGGAGGATACGGGCAAAGGCATCCCCGCCGAGATTCAGGGCCGGATTTTCAATCCCTTCTTTTCCACCAAGGACAGCGGAGCCGGCCTGGGTCTGGCCATGACGCGCAAGATCATCGACGAAATGGGCGGAAAACTGAGCCTGAAAAGCAAGGTGGGCCAGGGAACCACCATCACCCTGTTGCTGCCGGCCGCCCTGGCCGTGGATAACGGCGGCCCCCGTGTCCTCTGAGGACGCCCTTGTCCTGGCGACGCGGAATCAGGGGAAAATCGCTGAACTTTCCCTTCTGGCGGCGCCTCTCGGGCTCACCATCCGGGGACTTCCCGACGGCTGCCCGGAAGTGGAGGAAACCGGCGCGACCTTTGCTGAAAATGCCCTGCTGAAGGCCCGCTCCGCCGCCGCTTTCACGGCACAGGTGGCCATTGCCGACGATTCCGGCCTGGAAGTGGACGCCCTGGACAAGGCCCCGGGCGTCCGTTCCGCCCGCTACAGCGAGGGGCCGGACGGACCGGCCACGGATGCCCGGAACCGGGAAAAACTTCTCGCCGCCCTGCAAGGGGTTCCCCACCCCCGGCGCGCGGCCCGTTTCCGTTGCGCTCTGGCCGCCTGCGCCCCGAACGGTTCCCATCTCCTGGTCGAGGGCGCCTGGGAGGGATACATCGCTGCCGAGCCCTCCGGCAGCAACGGCTTCGGGTATGATCCCGTCTTTTTTGATCCGGACCTCGGCCGCACCGCCGCGTCCCTGACCCGGGAAGAAAAAAACCGCCGCAGCCACAGGGCCCGCGCCCTGGCCGCCCTGCTGCGGGAATGGCCGTCCTTCTGGCAGACCTGGCGCGCCCTGAAGATTGAGCCCTGATCTTGCCCCTCCCGCTGGCGCTGCCTCGCCGCGCGCGGCCGGAGCATCGTTTCAGGCAGACACTGTGAAGCGGAGAAGGCTCCCTCCCCGCCGCGGGAGCGCTCGCGCCCCGGGCGGGAACGGGACGAAATCTTTATCCCGGGGAAGGCCTCATGCGTATTTATATCGCCGCATCCTGGAAGCATCAGCACGCCGTGGAAATGTTGACGGAGAGACTGGAACAGGCCGGGCACGAAGTCCTTTCCTGGCTGCGGGAGGGGCGCCCCGAGGAAGCCTTTCTTTCCCAGAGGGAACTCGCCCATGTTATCCATTCCGAAGCGGGAAGGAGCGTCTTTAGTTTCTGCGCCGCATCGGCCACCGGGGCGGATCTTCTGATCTATCTCGGCCCTTCGGGCTGTGACGCCTGGGCCGAGGTGGGAGCCGCCTACGGCAGGGGGGTCCCCATTTTCGGACTTCTGGCCAAATCCGAAGAGGTCGGCCTGATGCGGCACATGGTCCGCATCTGGCACCAGTCCGTGGGAGAACTGCTGGAGGCCGTCAGCCGGCTGGACTCCCGGAAGCGGGACTCCGGAACGGATGCCCCCTGACGGGCGGGCGAAAAGGGGCTGGCCCGACAGGGCGGGTTCACAGGCACCCGGAACGTCCCCGGCGATCCTGCAGGGCGTCCAGGACTGTCCGCACCCTGTGCCCGTAGGTGTGTTTTTCCAGGAGAAGCTGTCGCCAGGCGGCGATGAGGGCCGCCCGGCCGCCGGGATATCCCTCCGCCTTCCTTGCGGAGCGGGGAATTTCCGCCGGGGAGGAAAAACGGACCGGGCGGACCAGCTCCTCGGGAAAGAGGGCCAGACCGGGGCTTGCATCCGTAAGGCCAAGGCCGCCGGCCATCCAGATGTCGAAATGCCGCTGCGTCAGGCCCGCGGGCAGCTGCATGCTGGTGAGGCAGAGAGAAAAACGGGCTTTGGCGTAAATGCCGGGCAGGCGGGCGTAATAGTCCAGCGGCGGATGCAGGCGGGCCCGGGGGGGCAGGAGCCCCTGCCAGCCGACATCGCCGAAGACGTCCAGTCCGGGGCCGTCCTCTCCCCGCAAGGCGGACCCGGCCGCCGCGCGCAGGCAGAGGGAACGCCAGGCCAGGGCGCTTTCCTCCGCCCCCAGCGCCGCAAGCCTGGCTCCCTTCCCGGGCCAGCGGAGGGCCAGGCCTGCGGGAGCCGTTCCCGGCGCTGTCTCCCGGCCGGCCAGGCGTTCTTCCCACCAGGAAAAATCCGGACGCAGCCCCCGGGGCAGCATGTCCTTCGCCTCTTCCAGCATCTTTGGGGGCAGGCGCCGGCCGGCGAAAAAGGCCTCCTTCCCCGGAAAAGCGGAACGCCCCACAAAGACAAAGGGGGCCAGACCCTCCGGGGCGGGAAAGGCGGCCTCCCGCCGGGGGTTGGGCAGAAAATGGGCCGGCGAGGCGGCCAGGGGCAGATGCAGCACCCGCGTTGCCCCCTGCGCCTTCAGCCCGGGGATGAAGCTGGCGTCCGTCACGAACAGGGGCAGGCTCTTCCAGCGGGGGTCGCGCACCCCGGAGAGCAGATTCCAGGGATTGTCCACGCACCAGACCGCCGCCTGTCCGTTGTGCCGCCGCAGGAGATCGAGCACTTCCCGCAGGGCCGCGAGACCCTGAAAGTTGACGCTGAAGAGCAGGGCGGGGCCGTCGGCCGTCAGGCGGGCCGCTTCCCCCTGCGGCCCTTTTTCCGCGCGGGATTCTCCCCCCTGCCGGGCGGCGCGGGACGCGAACGCCTCCGGAGGAAGGCGCGACACCTGCAGGCCCTGGGCGGCGAAGGCCAGCGCCAGTTCCTCCCGGAGCAGATCCGCTCCGGAATCCGGCAGAAGGACGCGGCGAAAAAAAGACATGGACCCTCCCGACCCGCGGTTGGCGAAGGGGAAATTTTTGCGTACACTTCAGGGCGGATGCCAACCCCCGACAGCGCCATGAAAACATACCGGGATTACTATTTTCTCAAGGCCAGACAGGAACGCTATCCCGCGCGGTCTGTCTACAAACTGAAGGAAATCGACAAACGGTTCCGCCTCTTCCGGCCGGGGATGCGCGTCCTGGACCTGGGGGCCGCCCCCGGCTCCTGGTCTTTGGAGGCTTCGGAGCGGGTCGGCCCGGAGGGTCGGGTCATCGGCCTGGACATCCAGCCCACGGCCACGCCCTTTCCCCCCAACGTCCGCTTTTTCCGGGAGGATATTTTCGCCCGGACGCAGGCCCTTGCCGATCTGCTTCAGGCCGAGGGAGCCTTTGACCTGGTTCTTTCCGACCTGGCCCCCGGCACCACCGGCCACCGCGGAACGGATCAGGCCCGTTCCGCCGCCCTCTGCGGGGAAGCCCTTGCCTTGGCTGTTTCCTGTCTGATAAAGGGAGGCAGTTTTGTGGTCAAGGTCTTCATGGGACCGGAGGTCAAGCCCTATACGGAGAGGCTGCGCGCCCTCTTCACCCGGGTGCGCTCCTTCAAACCGGCAAGCTCCCGTTCGGAAAGCATGGAAACGTTCGTCATCGCCTCCGGTTTCAAGGGCTTGCTCCGCCCGGCCCCGGAGACTTCCCCGGATCCCTGATCCGGGCGGTCGCGGGGGATCCCCGCAGCTGTATGCACATTTTTGTCTGGAGGCAGCCATGTCCGGTCACAGCAAATGGAAAAACATCCAACACCGCAAAGGGCGCCAGGATGCCAAGCGCAGCAAGGAATTCACGCGCGCGGCCAAGGAAATCATCATCGCGGCCAAATCCGGAGGCAACCCCGAGTACAACCCCCGCCTGCGCACGGCCATTGCCCTGGCCAAAAGCGTCAGCCTGCCCAAGGACCGGATCGACTCCGCCATCCGCAAGGGCACAGGCGAAGAGGCCGGCGGCGATATTCAGGAGATCACCTATGAAGGCTACGGTCCCGCCGGCATCGCCATCCTGGTGGAAGTAGCCACCGACAACCGGAACCGTTCCGTGGCCGATGTCCGCCACATCTTTACCAAGCACGGCGGCGCCCTGGGTGAAGTGGGCTGCGTCAACTGGATGTTCGAAAAGAAGGGCGTCCTGATTTTTGCTAAAACGCGCCATAGCGAGGATGCCCTCATGGAAATCGGCCTGGAGGCCGGGGCCGAGGACATTGTCGATACCGGCGACGTCCTGGAGGTACATGCGGCGCCCGCCGCCTTTGACAGCCTCCGGCAGGCCTTCGAAGACGCCGGGTTCGTTTATGAAGAGGCGGAGATCTCCATGCTGCCCCAAAATACCGTCACCGTGGACGCCGACTCCGGCCGCAAGCTCCTGCGCCTGGTGGAGGCCCTGGAGGAACATGAGGACGTCCAGAATGTCCACGCCAACTTTGAATTGCCGGACGAAGTCCTGGCGGAGATGGCCTGAGGACCTGCCTTTGGCGTCCGGATTCCCGCGGGGAGGATATGGCCAACAGCCCTCTGACGGTTCTTGGAGTGGACCCGGGTTCCCGCTGCCTGGGCTGGGGAGTGGTGCGCGAAATTTCCGGGGTCCTCTCCCTGGTGGACTGCGGAACCCTCCGGCCAAAGGGGGACGGGTTTTCCGAACGTCTGGGGGCGCTGTTTCTCGGACTGTCCCGGGTGCTGGCGCGCTATGCCCCCGCGGAAGCGGCCATTGAGAATGTCTTCACCCACAAGAACATTCTTTCGGCCCTGAAGCTCGGCCAGGCCAGAGGCGTGGCCGTGGCCGCCTGCGCGGCCCACGGCGTGCCGGTACTGGACTATGAAGCCACCCTGATCAAAAAAACCCTGACAGGCGCCGGGCGGGCGGAAAAAGGCCAGGTCAGCTTCATGGTCGGACGGCTCCTCGGCCGCAAACCAGACTGGAGCGCGGACGCGGGCGACGCCCTGGGCTGCGCCGTCTGCCACCTGACCATGCGCCGGATGAAACGCCTTACCGCAATAGAGCAACGGGCCGTTAAAAATGGATAAGTTGCTCCGCAAGGAGAGCAAACGAACGCGGAAACAAGGCTGCGGGGCACGGAACGCGGGCCGTCCAGCGGCGAAGGCGAGCTACCTGGCGATCATCACCCGCAGGAGATCCGCGCATCCTTCGGCGCTGTGGCTCATGTTGTACAACTGATCCACCACATGGAGGAACTGGTAAATGTCCTTGAAGCCCAGATCAGAGCAGTAGATCCGGTGGACGATGGCCTGGCGCATCCCGCTGACGGCCTTATGCTGCCGGCGGACGGCCTGGTAGTGCTGCTTGGCCTCTTCGCGGGTGACGCTTTCCGAGTTGACCCAGGAAATTGTGCCCTCCAGGGCCGGGCGGAGCAAGGCCACGGATTTGGCCACCTCGTTGAAAAAAAGCAGGAAGTCGGGCTGGAACTCCTCCGGGATGAGAAAGTCGCGCATGGCCAGCCACTGCAAGCTGTTCTGGCCGTAGTCCAGAATGTCGTCCTGGGCGCGGGTGTAGAGGAAGAAGATGTGTTTTTCCACCGGCAGGTAGAGGCCTCTGGGCAGATGGTTGCGCAGCTTGCGCTTGATGCTGTCGGCAAGGTCCTCAGCCGCGTCCAGTTGCTCCTGGAGGGAAATAAAGTCCTTGCGCTGGAGTTCTTCGCCGGCGATGAAGCATTCCATGGATTTTTTGATCAGGGACATGCCCGCGGCGATCTGGTCGTAGTGTTCCAGAAGGCCGTTCATGGGGGAGCGGATGGAGATCAGCCCGAAAAAGGGAAGACGGATGGGCATGGCGCTATCCTCCGGCGTTTTTCCGCGGACGAGTTCCTAAAAAAACATCCAGCGCAGCGATTGAAAGATCAGAATACAGGTCAGGCCCGCGACGGGCAGGGTAAGGATCCAGAAAAGCATGATCCTGATCAGGACCCGAAAGTCAACGGCATAAAAGCCTTTGGCCAGCCCCACCCCCACAATGGAACCCACCGAGGCGTGGGTGGTGGAGATGGGCAGTCCCAGGTTGGAGGCGGCGAGCACGGTTGTGGCGGAACTAAGAGCCACGACAAAGCCGCGGGAGTTGTTCAGCCTGGTGATCCGCTCGCCCACGGTGGCCATTACCTTGTGTCCCATGATCAGGGAGCCAGCGGCGATGCCGCCTCCCCCCAGCAGCAGCAGCCAGAAGGGAATTTCCATCACCCCGGCCATGCTTCCTGTGGTGGCGATGAAATAGATGGCCACCACCGGCCCGATGGCGTTGGAAACGTCGTTGGCTCCGTGGGCCAGGGCCACATAACAGGCCGTGCCCACCTGCATCCGGCGGAAAAGTTCGTCCACCCGCCTCGCGGGGGAGAGTTCCGTTTTTTTGAAGGCCAGCAGTTTCGGCATGAAGAGGCGCGTGAAGGCCGCTGTCATCCCGGCGGCTGCGGCGGCGAGGCAGAACCCGGCCCAGCCGGACAGGTGCAGGCTTTTGCCTAAAGGGGTTTTGTAGCAGAAGGAAAGAATTACCGCGGCCACGGTCAGGGCCGCCCAGAAAGGCGTCCAGCGCATGGCCGCCGCAAGCATCTGCCGGCTGAAGAGAATGGTTTGGCGGATATGGGAAAAGATCAGGAAGGCGACGACAACGCAAAGCAGGGGGGAGAGCAGCCAGGAGACGACAATGGTCAGGAGCTGCGACCACTGCACGACCTCCGGGCCGCCGACGGCAAGGCCGAACCCTGTGAGGCTGCCCACAATGGAATGGGTGGAGGATACCGGCAGGGCGGTGAAGGTGGCGATGAGCACCCAGAGTCCCGAGGAAAGCAGCGAGG
>JAISNZ010000139.1 GCA_031275955.1 Desulfovibrio sp.
TGGCCGCGAAACAGGGGCAGGCCAGGCCGTAAGCGAACTGTTTCAAGCGTAAAATGCCATAGACGGCGTCGTCAGGGCCGCATTTCCCCGCCCAAAGACAGAACGCCGTTCATGGCCGGATGAAACTCGGCCAGATCTTGCGCTCGCTGAGAAGGGAAGCGACTTCAATCAGCGCGAGGTGTGAATAGGCCTGGGGGAAATTGCCGAGCTGGCGCCCGGTGGCGAAGTCCAGATCCTCGCTCAGCAGGCCCACGTGGTTGCAGTGCGAGACAACGGCCTCAAAGATGGTTTCCGCCTCTTCCTTTCTGCCCGTCACAAACAGCGCCCGCGCCAGCCAGAAGGCGCAAACGGTGAAGGCGGAACGCGGCCTTCCGAAATCGTCGCTGTGGGAATAGCGGTAGACCAGCCCCTGGTGATACAGTTCCCGCCGCACCCGGTCCACGGTTTGCGCATAGCGCCCGTCAGCGGCGGAGATAAAGCCGTATTGCTCCATGAGCAGCAAAGAGGCGTCCACCTCCCGGGTCCCGTATGCCTGGGAAAAGCTCTGGATGGCTTCATTCCAGCCTTTGGCCAGCACCTCGCGGCGCACGGCCCCGGCTTCGGCGCGAAATTGCCTCTCTTCCTCGTCTTTCCGGAGAAAGGCGGCGATTTCGGCCCCCCTGTCCAGGGCGACCCAGCACATGACCTTGGAAAAGACGAAATGATCCCTGCGGGCGCGGAATTCCCAGATGCTGTGATCCGGCTTGCGCCAGTCCGCCCGGACGATGTTGATCAGGCGCTTGACGATTTCCCACATCTCTTCAATGTCATCAAGGGTTCCGTCGAAAAAATGGTAATAGATGTGGATAACGTCCAGCAGATAGCCGAAGGAGTCGTTCTGTTTCTGGGCATAGGCCATGTTCCCGATACGCACCGGCCGGGAACCGCAGAATCCGGCAAGATGGGGAAGTTCCCTTTCCGTGAGGACGCGTTCTCCCCGGATTCCGTACATGATCTGGAAGGAATCCTGTTTTGAGCGCACGATGCGCCTGATGAAACGCAAAAACCGCCGGGCCGCGTTGGGATGCCCCATGCGCAGCAGCGTCATGATGGACATGGAGGCGTCGCGCAGCCAGCAGTACCGGTAATCCCAGTTTCTCGCCTCTCCCAGAACCTCCGGGACGCTCGTGGTCAGGGCGGCCAGGGTGGCTCCGGTCTGATCAAAGCTCATGAGCTTCAGGACCAGAAGGCTGCGCGAGACCAGTTCTCCATATTTTTCAAACTTGGCCGAGCGTTGCGCCCAGTTGAGCCAGTATGTCCTGGTCCGTTCCAGTTCCAGGTTGGCGCGGGCATGGTCAATGGTGATGAGCTTCTCGTGGTAGGAAAAGAGCAGGAATTCCTCCCGTTCCAGCACAAGTTCCTCCCCCTCCAGGATGCCGTTGAAATCAAGGCTGGAATAGAGATATACGGTATCCTTGCTGTCGCTTTGGGAGACGCTCAGGATATAGCCGCTGTGCCGCTCATGGCGAACCGGCTCCGCGGCATAGCCCGGCGCCGGCTCATAGACGACGCGCAGGCGGGGCCTGCCGCTCAGGGGGCGCAGGATCCGGTAAATCTCCGGCGGCGTATAGTATTCCGTGCCGGAAATATGGTAGCGGGGCATGAAGTCCAGGACCTCAAAGGCGGCAGTGCCGGAGGTGAAACAGGTGCGCAGGATATTGGTTTCCGGCAGGTAGGCCTGGGAACAGCCGCAGCCTTCGCCCAGGCGGAAACCGAAACGCCCCCCCTTGTCCTCATCCAGGAGCCCGGAAAAAACCGCCGGGCTGTCAAAGTCGGGAAAGCACAGCCACTCGATATCGCCTTCCGGGGCGACAAGGGCGGCTGTCCTGCAATTTCCGATCACGCTGTGGTCCAGATTGCGCATGGGGGGATCGCCGGGGGGAAAAGGTTCAGCGGGCAGATATCCGTTTCTTGACGGAGTATACGGGGGATGGATTTGCCCTTCAAGGTTTTCTTCTGTATTCTGTGTTCAAATCCGTCCTCGCGTCGATGCGGGAATCCCCGCGCGGGACGGCAACTTCGGCGGCAAAGGAATACAGATGAAATATATTATCATTTCCAACAGGCTACCGGTCACCGTCACTCGGGACGGCGCCGGTTTTGTCTTGAGCAAAAGCAGCGGAGGTCTGGCCACCGGCCTGAATTCTCTGGATCTTCGGACGAAAAAGCACTGGCTGGGCTGGCCGGGGCTGTGTCCGGAGGATACCGGCGAGCGGAAAACGGTGGACGTCCTTCTCCGGGATCAGGGTTTCTACCCTGTACACCTGGATCCCGCCCAGATCCAGGACTACTATGAAGGCTACTGCAACAGCATTCTCTGGCCCCTGTGCCATTACTTTTTCAGCTATATCGAATACGAGGAGCGCTATTGGGAGGCATACCGGGAGGTCAATGAAATTTTTTGCCGAGAGGCGCTTAAAATCATTGAGCCGGGAGATTACGTCTGGATCCATGACTATCAGCTCATGCTGCTGCCCGCGCTGATCCGCGCCCGCGCGCCGGATGTCGGCATCGGCTATTTCCACCACATCCCTTTCCCCTCCTATGAACTCTTCCGCGTGCTGCCGGAGCGGGCCGACATTCTCCGGGGGCTTCTGGGGGCCGATCTCATCGCCTTTCATACCCACGACTACATGCGCCATTGCCTCAGCGCCCTGTACCGCGTGCTGCACCTCACCTGCACCCTGGACGAAATTTGGTCCGGGAACCGGATCACGCGCATTGACGCCTTTCCCATGGGCATCAACTACGCCCTGTATCATGACGGCCCCTCCGCGCCTGAAGCGGCCGCCTGCGCCCAGGAATTGCGGCAACTGGCCGGAGACTGCCGGATAATCCTCTCCGTCGACCGTCTGGACTACAGCAAGGGCATTCCTTTCCGCCTCCAGAGTTATGACGGTTTCCTGACGAACAACCCCGAATACAAGGGCAAAGTCACCCTGATCATGGTGGTGGTGCCCTCGCGGGACAACGTGGAGATGTATGCGGCCCTGAAGACTCGGATTGACAAGATGGTGGGCGCGCTGAACGGCGCCCACGCCTTTGTGGGCTGGACGCCCGTGCATTATTTCTATCGCTCCTTTTCCGGCGCGGAACTGTCGGCCATGTATGCCGCGGCCGACATCGCCCTGGTCACCCCGCTGCGCGACGGCATGAACCTTGTGGCCAAGGAGTATCTCGCCGCCAAGGGAGATCGCCCCGGCGTTCTCATCCTGAGCGAAATGGCCGGGGCCGCCATTGAGCTGTCCGGCGCGATCATCGTCAATCCCATGGATACGAAGCAGGTCGAAAACGCCCTGCTCAAGGCCCTGACCATGCCGAAAAAGGACAGGCGATCCGCCGTGCGGGGCATGCAACGCATCCTTTCCCGGCGGGATGTCCGGCACTGGGCCGGGGGATTTCATGCCGCCCTGAGCGAGGCAAAAGACCGCAATCAGAACATCCGGGCCAGACTGCTGGAAAACAGGACCCGGCGCATGGCGCGCAAGGCATACCGGGCCGCGGGCAGACGCCTCCTGGTGCTGGATTATGACGGCACCCTGACCCCCCTTGTCAGCAAGCCGGCACTCGCCGCTCCCCGGCTGCCGGTGCGCGAGCTGCTGGCCTCCCTGGCCGCCGACACCCGCAACAAGGTCGTGATCTGCAGCGGCAGGGACAAAAAAACGCTGGAAGACTGGCTCGGAGATCTGCCTCTTGATCTTGCGGCGGAACACGGCGCCTTTTTCCGGGAAGAGGGGAAGTGGCAGGAAAACATGTGCCCGCTGCCCTGGAATAAAAAAATATCCCATATTTTCAAGATGATTACAGGCAAAACCCCCGGTTCCCGCCTGGAACGGAAAAAAACCGCCCTGGTCTGGCATTACCGGGAAGTGGACCCCTGGCTGGCGGATCTGCGGGTTCCCCAGCTTGTCCAGGCCCTGCTTTCCCCCTGTTCGGAACTCAACCTGGAAATCCTGCGGGGCAAGATGAACGTGGAGGTCAAGCAGGCTGGTTTCAACAAGGGAACCGAAATCCGGCGTCTTTTGGAAAAGGGAGACTATGATTTCCTTCTGGCCATGGGAGACGACGCGACGGATGAATACATGTTCGCCGCCCTGCCCCCGGAGGCGATAACCGTCAAGGTCGGCTCTTTTTCCGACGCGGCCAGGTTCTGGCTGCCGGATCAGGCGCAGGTGCACTCCTTTCTGACGGCGCTGCAGAGGTAGACGCCGGCGTCTCAAGATTATAATTAAAATCGGTAAACCCCCGGCTCTGCCGGGGGACTCACAAAGTTTGACTTTTCGGGAAAAAGAAGAAAGCCCCTTGTCGTGAACCGCTCAAAGTTCAAAGACAGGAGGCTTCCA
>JAISNZ010000141.1 GCA_031275955.1 Desulfovibrio sp.
TGTGTGTGTGTGTGTGTGTGTGTGTGTGTGTGTGTGTGTGCAAGAATCAGGCCGAACCCGTTGGTTTCAGCCCGCGCGTCCGTCCTTTTCCAAGGACGGAAAGCTTTTTTCGCCCGCACCTTCATGCCGTCCGCCTGAAACAGGTTCAGTCCCGGAAACGTTCAAAAAGCCGCACGACAGACACACAAGGAGAATACATACCGGAGCGCGGACCGAATGGCAAGATCCGCAGGAGGAAAATACAGGGCCGTTGCATAACTGACGTGGGTCAGACCATACAGAGGTATTCCCAGAGGTTCCCTGAAGCGAAAATCGCCATGCCTCCATGCGCGACATCGACAACAGAGAAAGCGTATTGCGCTCAATCCCGCTTCCGGCGGGAGGGCGTCCGGGCGCCTTTTTTTTTGTCCAGCCTGCGGTTCCGGAAATAAATCAGCACTCCGCACAAAACCATGGCGGCGTCCAGGACATAGAAGAGGAAAACATAATTCAGGCGGCCGGATATCAGTTTGGCGCTGATGCCGCAGGCATAGCCCGTGAGCACAATGAGGAGGAAACTCAGGCTTGTTCCTCTGGCTGTCCTGCTCCGCAGGCTGTGGACAAGGGCAGCCGGCCAGGCCGCTCCGAAGGCAACCAGCATGGCGCTTTCCAGGATCTCCGCCATGTCGGGGAACCTCGCGCTTTCAGCCGAAGCGCGCGGGAACCGGAGCGTACGCGTCTCCGGAATCCGCGTCGGTAAAAATCGCCCGGCTGGATTATCTTTTCCGCAACGCCCCCGGGGAAACGCTGGTGTATCTTCTTGAGGGGGCTTTGCCCACTCAAACGTCCCCGGCAGGGGCATCCTGACAGGATGAGTTCGCCATCTCTGACGTTCGGGACGAACGGCCCCAGCGGGGTTTGGGGCGGAGCCCCGACAAATCAGCATTTCCCCAAGGCGCTTTTTTGCTCCCGCTATTTTATCCCCTGCAGGAATTTTCCGCAATACGTTTGGCAGGAATCTTCTAATCAGACGAATTTTGTTGCGCCAGAGGCGGTGCGGGGTATCGCCCGAAGCCAACGGAGAGGCGAAAAGCCTCTGTTTGCGCGGCGATTATTCCGCAAGGCGAAACCTTTTTTTTTTCTGCTTTATTGATCCCGGCGCGAGCCTTCATGTACCCTGGCATCTATCTCTTCACCCAAGGGCAGCGGATGCGGACAGAACCCTCTTGGTGTTGGCCTGAAGGAAAAGAAAGGAGAAAAATTGTATGGAATTTCAAGAACTGATCAACAGTCCTGGCTTGTGGCTGGCATCCTCCGTCATGGTGATTGCCGTCGTCATTCAAGCGTTTGTCTTCCTGCGGGCGGCTCTGGCGGAGGCCCGCAAGGTGGGCATGTCGCGGGAACGGTATATCGGCGGGCTTCGCTCCGCCGTGATCACGGCCATTGGCCCCTCCTTTTCTCCAGTTATTGTGCTGCTTTCCCTGATTGCCGTCATCGGCGCGCCCACCGCCTGGATGCGCCTGAACGACATCGGCGCGGCGCGGACGGAACTGGCCATGGTTTCCCTTTCCTCCGCCCTGGTGCACGGCGAAGTGGGCACCGCCTCCTTTGGAGTGGAAGCCTTCACCTATGCCCTCTGGGGCATGGCCCTGAACAACATGGGCTGGATCCTCGTTTCCCTGTTCTGCGTCCATCGTATGAGCAAGATCGTGGAGCGACTGTATGCGAAATATAATCCCGCCTGGATCCGGCTCCTTATGTCCGGAACGATTATCGGCCTGTTCGCCTATCTGTTGTCCGGGCAGATAACCTCTCCCATGTTGCATGGGCAATACGGCAAGCTGTGCGCGGGTTTCGTTTCGGCCGTCACCATGCTGATTATTACCCGGCTGCTGGCTAAATATCAAAGAATGCAAGAACTTGCCCTCGGCCTTGCCATGCTGGCAGGCATGTTGACCGCCCAGGCGACATTCGGCTGATGAAGGAGGAATGAACCATGCATGCTGAATTCAACACAGGCTCCGAGTTCAATAAGACGCTGATCACCCTGGGCATAGCCACTCTGTGTTTTGCCCTGATCGCGAACTTCATCCCGGCCATTTATCTCTTTGTCTTTCACGGCATCATCCCGAAGGGGGAAGACATCCTGAAAATATGGGGAGTTGCCGCGGCTACCTACGGCGTTTCCTGGGTTGTCCAGCCCATTGCCTATTACGGCGTTCTCGGCACCAGCGGATCCTATATCACCTGGGTCGCGGGCAGCGCCGGGGATATCCGCCTGCCGGCGGCGGCCATGGCCCAGAAGGTGGCAGGGGTGGAATCCGGCACCCATGAAGGCGACATTATGGCCACCATAGGCGTTGCCAGTTCCGTCTTTGTCTCCGTCGCCTTTGTCACTTTGTTTACCTTTATCGGGGCCAACGTGCTGCCCCATCTGCCGCAGTTTTTCATCAAGTCCTTCAGCTTCATCCTGCCGGCGCTATTCGCGGCAGTGTACATGGAAGTCGCCCGCAAGGACATCCGGGCTGGCGTGGGCGGCATCGTGGTCGCCATGATCCTGACCTACATCGGCATCCAGCTTAAGGCTCCGGGCTGGGCGATGACTCTGATCATCGTCGCCAGCGGCGTTGCGGTGAACCGGATCCTGTATGTGTACGACAGGAGCAAAAAAGGGACGGAGAAGGCCTGAGGCCGGTTCCAGCCCACAAGGGAGGACATGTCATGGCTGCGAATACCATTATCGGCATGCCGGCCTGGGAGCTTTCCCAGACCATTCAGGCGAAGAAAATCTCCTGCAGGGAGGTCATGGGCATATTTCTGGATCACATTGACAAGGTCAATCCCCGGGTGAACGCCATTGTCGCCCTGCAGGACCGATCCGACCTGTTGCGCCAGGCCGGGGAAAAGGACAAGGCCCTGGCTTCGGGAAAGCCCGACGGATGGCTGCACGGCATGCCGCAGGCCACCAAGGATCTGGAAGACAACAAGGGCATCCCTTCCACCTGGGGCAGCCTTATTCTGAAAGACAACATCCCCCGGGCGGACGCCCTGATGACCAGACGGATCAAAGCCGCCGGGGGCATCCTTGTGGGCAGGACCAACACCCCGGAATTCGGTCTGGGGTCGCATACCTACAACGAGGTCTACGGGGCCACCCGCAATCCTTACAATCAGGCCCTGTCGGCGGGAGGCAGCAGCGGCGGTGCCGCCTGTTCCGTGGCTCTGGGCATGCTTCCCGTGGCTGACGGCACGGACTTCATGGGGTCTTTGCGCAACCCGGCGGGTTGGTGCAACGTGTTCGGCTTCCGTCCCACCTTCGGTCGCGTGCCCGGAGGAGTGGAACTGTTTATGAACACCTTTTCCACCAAGGGGGCCATGGGCCGCACCGTGCCCGATGTCGCCCTGCTCCTGGCCACCATAGCGGGCTATTATCCGGGCATTCCCCTTTCTCTGGACAACGATCCCCAGTTGGACGCCCTGACGCCGCAGAATGTCTGCGACCGCCTCAAGGCGGATCACAGGGGCAAAAAGATCGGCTGGATCGGCGACTGGAAAGGGTATCTTCCCATGGAGGAAGGCGTCATCGCCCAATGCGAAGAAGCCCTCCGGGCCTTCACCCGGATCGGCCTTACTGTGGAACCTCTGGATCCGCCCATGGACGGAGCTGAATTCTGGGAGGAAATCTGGCTGCCCCTGCGCCATTTCGGCATGATCAACCAGAAGGCCAACTATGAGGATCCCGCCAAACGCAAACTGCTGAAACCCGCCGTCTGCTACGAGTACGAGGGCTCGGAAAAATACAGCGCCAGGGATATTTACGCGGCCGCGATGAAGCGTAGCGATTTTTACCGCACCGTCCTCAAGCTGTTTGATTCCTATGCCTATCTCGCCGTGCCCACGGCTCAATTGTTCGCTTTTGACGTTACCCTGGACTGGCCGAAGGAAATTGCCGGCAAAAAGATGGATACCTATCATCGCTGGATGGAGGTCGTTGCCGCCTGGACCATGGCCGACTGCCCGACAATAGGCATCCCCGCCGGATTTGACGCCCAGGGCAGGTCCATGGGAATCCAGCTCATCGGCAAGCCTCGCTGCGACTTCGATCTCCTGCAGATGGCCTATGCCTATGAGCTTGCCACGGACTGGGTAGGAAAATTTCCGCCAAAGCTGCTGCGCGGATGACAGGCGCCTTCCTGTTTCCCTCTTCTCCCGCCGCTCCGGTAAAGTAGCGGCGGGAGAGGGGCTCGCGAGCGGACCTCCGCTGCGAAGGCGCAAGCGCGATTCCTTTGTGCAATGAAGCGCCGGAGCGGGCGTAGTCCCAAGGAAGGCCGGGCATGGATCAGCAGATAGCGCCGGAGGCCACGGCGAAAAAAAAGATTTGGTTTTCTCTGTATTTTCAAGTCCTCGCAGGAATTTTCCTGGGAATTCTTCTGGGTTTCCTGCTCCCGGAAGCGGGCATTGCCATGAAGCCTTTCGGCGATGCCTTCATCAAGCTGATCAAAATGCTCATCGCCCCCATCATCTTCGGCACCATTGTGGCCGGTTTCGCCCACATGGGGGACATGAAGAAGGTCGGGCGTGTTGGTCTCAAGGCCCTGATCTACTTTGAAATCATGACCACTCTGGCCCTGATTCTGGGCCTTCTTGTGGCGGACATCCTCCAGCCGGGCGCGGGCATGGGCGTGGACCCCTCGCAACTGGACGCCTCCGCGGTGGAGGCATACGCCAGAACGGGACAGAGCCAGAACGCGGTTGATTTTCTCCTCGGCATCATCCCCCAGACGGTCTTCAGCGGTTTTGTCCAGGGGAATATCCTCCAGGTGCTGCTCATTTCCTGCCTGTTCGGAACAGCCCTGCTCCAGCTTGGAGAAAAGGGACAGGCGGTGCTGAGCCTGGTGGATCAGATCACCGGGGTCTTTTTCGGAATCATTTCCATGGTCATGCGCCTCGCGCCTTTGGGCGCCTTTGGCGCCATGGGCTTCACCATCGGCAGGTACGGCATTGCCGCCCTTAGCAATCTGGCCCTGCTCATGGGGGCGGTTTATATCACCTGCGGGTTGTTCCTTTTCTGTTGCCTGGGTCTGGTGACCAGATTCTGCGGTTTCAGCGTCTGGGCCTTCATCAGGTACATCAAGGAAGAATTCTTTATTGTCCTTGGGACTTCCTCATCGGAATCCGCGCTTCCCCGGCTGATGCTCAAGATGGAGCAGGCGGGCTGCGCCCGATCCGTAGTGGGCCTGGTCATTCCCACCGGCTACAGCTTCAATCTGGACGGCACCTGCATCTACTTGACCATGGCCGCCATTTTCATCGGCCAGGCCTGCGACATCCCCATGTCCCTGGGAGACAAACTGGCTCTGCTGGCCGTCCTGCTGCTGACCTCCAAGGGCGCCGCCGCCGTGACGGGCGGCGGTTTTGTCACTCTGGCCGCCACCCTGTCCACGTTGGGCGATCTGCCCGTTGCCGGCCTGACCCTGCTTCTGGGCGTAGACCGATTCATGTCCGAGGCCCGCGCCCTGACCAACCTGATCGGCAACGGCATCGCCACCATCGTTGTGGCCAAGTGGGAAAATGCCTTGGATGAAAAAAAGCTGGCCCAGGCCCTGCGCGGCGACGGGGCGCGACCGGCCGGCTGACTGCGGAGCGGTTTCGCCCGGGGGCTGCGCTCAACGCAGGAAAAACAAGGTGCCCCCCGTCTCTCTGCCGTGGCGGACCTCCGTCAGGCCCAGCCTGTTTTCCTGCAGAGGTTTGAGACGCAGGACGGTAAAGTCGTCCATGCCCAGATCCACATATTCAGCCGTTTCGTCCCGGACTTCAAAGTACAGGTTGCGGGTATCCCCGTCCGGGGCGATATGGGTCAGCCTGTGGCGATCCACGTCCAGAATCAGGCGCGCCCTGTCCAGCCCCTCCTTCAGCCCCGTTTCCCGCAGGGATGGGTTATGCGCCAGCAACGTTTCCAGATCATAGCGCCAGGTCCCGTCCACCTGACTGAGGATGAGACCGGGCGTCTGCGCAAGGCGCGTTGCCGCGCGGCCGGAAAGTTCTCCCGGTCCTCCTCCCATGCCCTGAGACTGCCGGGGGAACCCGGCAATCCCAATTCCTCCGGCCAGAAAGGCCAGGCAGAGGAAAAAAAGCAGGGCCGGGACGGCCGGCGGGCGGGATCGGGTTGGCGGGGACATCGGCATGGCGCGTCTCCTGAAGACTGGCAGGACGCGCCTCTTTGGCCAAGGAAGGGCCGCGAAACCTGAAGGGTTCCACGCGCCGCCCTGCGGACGTAAGTGTTCGGTGGTGCGAGAGGGGGGACTTGAACCCCCACGGATGAAACCGCCGGATTCTAAGTCCGGTGCGTCTGCCATTCCGCCACTCTCGCTCCGGAATGCCTCCCGCCGCGCAAAAGGACAGGAACCCCTGCCGCGAAAGGTCGCGCCAGCGCCGCGGCGGTTCCGCCTCCGGAGGATCTGCCCTTCACCCGGAGACGCTCCCGGGTGGGAAACCGGAAGATAAGGCTGGCGCTTTCTATCCCGCCCGGTCCTGGCTGTCAACAGAGGGAAACAGCCTTGAAATATCAGCGAACCTGCGCTATCGTCGCGCCGGGATTCATTCAGGCGCGCTTTCCGCTGCCGGAAAAGGCGCTGCCGTCAACAAGGATACAGGCATGGGCAGGTTCACGCTGAGTGACGCGCTGGCGCGCATCACCAAAACGCCGGCCGTTACCGGGGGCATTTTGCGGGAAGCCGGCGAGGTCATTGCCCGGGAGGGATGCCGCGCCATGAATGCCCACCGCGTGGGGCTGTGGCGCCTTGTCCGGGACGGGCGGATGCTGGCCAGCATCACAAGCTATGACAGGGTCACCGATTCCTTTGCCGTGCAGGAGAATTTTTCCCTTGACTCCCGCGATCTCTATGTGCAGCTGCTGCACACCGAACGGCTGATCATCATCAATGACGCGGCCCGGACCGATATCCTGCCGAATCTGCAGGAATCCTACGGCCCGGACATCTGCGCCCTGCTCGACGCCCCCATCCGCATGGGCGGGGAACTGGTGGGCGTGGTCTGCATCGAACAGGACCGCTCGGAACAGTTCCCCGCCTCCCGCGTCTGGACAGTGGAAGAGCAGAACTTCGCCTCCTCTCTGGCTGATTTTGTCGCCCTGGCGATGGAAAGCGGCAAACGCCACCAACTGATGCAGCGCACCGAAGCCCTCATGAACAACCTGCCGGGCATGGTCTACCAGTGCCTGAACGATCCGCCGAGCTACACCTTCACCTTTGTCAGCGAAGGATGCCTCCCCCTCATGGGATACACGCAGGAGGAACTGCTCGGCAACAACAGCGTCAAATTCTTTGACATGGTGCATCCCGAGGATCTGAACACCCTGGAAAAACTCAATAAGGACACCTTGGCGCTGGGCCTGCCCCTGGAGACGACCTTCCGCGTCGTCATGAAGGACGGCAGCATCAAATGGATCTGGGAACGCAGCCGCGTGGTGGAGAGAAACCCTGACGGCAGTCCGCGTATTCTGGAAGGATTTTATACGGACATCACGGAACAGAGGCGCCTGGAGGCCGCCGAGCTCGCCAACCGCGCGAAATCCGAGTTTCTGGCCAACATGAGCCATGAAATCCGGACCCCGATGAACGCCATCCTGGGCATGACGGAACTCGCCATCAAGAATTTCCCCAGGGAATCCGTGCTGGAATACCTGGGACACATCAAGAGCGCGGGGGGATCGCTTCTCTCCATCATCAACGATATCCTGGATTTTTCCAAGGTGGAGGCCGGCGCGATGGAGATCGTGCCGGAGAGATACAACGTCCATTCCCTGATCAACGACATTGTGACCATGATCCATATCCGCATCGGGGATAAGCCCATTACCCTGATCGTGGACGACGACCCCCGGATGCCGCAGGAGATGCTGGGCGACGTCACGCGCATCAAGCAGATTGCCGTCAATCTCCTGTCCAATGCCGTGAAATTCACGCGCCAGGGCCATATCGTCTTCAGCGTTTCCGCGCAGGGCGAGGGGGAGCGGCGCAAAATCCTCTTTTCCGTGCAGGATACCGGCATAGGCATCCGCGGTGAGGATCTTCCGGTCCTGTTCGACAACTTTTCCCAACTGGACACCCGCAAAAACCGGGGGATCGAGGGTTCCGGCCTCGGGCTGGCCATTTCAAAAAAACTTGTGGAGTTGATGGACGGCGAGATCCGGGTGGAAAGCGTCTACGGCCAGGGGTCCCGCTTTTCTTTCTATATCCTGCAGAAGGTTGTCAACCCAAGGCCCGCCATTGTCCTGCCGCCGGACGAGCGGCGCCGCGCGGCCGTCTGGCTCGCAAACCCCGAGAGAACCCGGAGCCTTTCCGAAAAACTGGAAAAAATGGGAGTGCGCCATGATATTCTGGATCGGCCGGACTCTCTGGACCTCTATTCGCACCTCTTTTTTGACGGGGAAAACTATGCCGCCCTCCGCGACACGCCCTGCGGACAACCGATCCTGATTGCCCTCATGAGCGGCCCGGCCGGCGAATCCGGACCGCCCTCCCCGGTGCAGACCGTCTATACGCCGCTCACGAGCCTGGTGGTCGCCAAGCTGCTGGACCGGAAAGTCTACTGCTCCCTCACGGATCGCCAGGAGGACGACGGGGCGTACGCGCTGCGGCTGCGCGGCGCGCGTCTGCTGGTGGTGGACGACAACGCCATCAACCTCATGATCGCCGAAAACCTGCTCCTTGCTTACGGCGGAGAGGTGGACACCGCGGAATCCGGCGCCATGGCCGTCGATCTGGTGCAAAAGGAAGATTACGATCTGGTCTTCATGGACCATATGATGCCTGAAATGGACGGGGTGGACGCCACCAGGATCATCCGCTCCCTGCCGGGAGAAAAGTACGCGCGCCTGCCCATTGTGGCCCTTACGGCCAATGTCGTGGGCGATGTGCGCGGCATGTTCCTGCAAAACGGCATGAATGACTTTCTGGCAAAACCCATTGGCGTTCAGGAGTTGGAGCTGGTGCTGAAAGACTGGCTTCCCCCCGGGAAATGGGAGCTGGGCGCGGCAAACGGTTTTACCGGAGAATCCGCCGGGGCCTGATCCAGGCAGGGGGCGTCCTGACAGGAGGCCTTCGCCCCCACTGACCTTCGGGACGCACGGCTCCTGCGCCCCGGCTATGTATTTCAACGTGATACCAAAGGAAGTGCGCGCCATGAAAAAATGGACCACCCTTCTCGTCCTGCTTGTCCTTGTCTCCTGCAGCGGGAGCGGCGGCGACAGGGACGAGCCCGAAGCCGAAAACGCGGACGGCCTGATAGTCGTCGGTTTTTCACAGGTCGGCGCGGAGTCCGACTGGCGGAGGGCGAACACCCGGTCCATGCGGGAGACCTTCACCAAAGAGAAAGGCTACAAGCTGATCCTGAAAGACGCGCAGCAGAAGCAGGAGGCCCAGATTGCCGCCCTGCGCGAGTTCATCCGGAAAAAGGTCCACTACATCGTTCTGGCCCCGGTCACGGAACAGGGCTGGGACCCCGTGCTGCAGGAGGCCAAAAGCGCGGGCATACCCGTGATCATCATGGACAGGATGATCCGGACCGCGGACCCCTCCCTTTTCAGCTCCTGGGTAGGCTCCGACTTCCGCAAGGAGGGGGGCACGGCCGTGGACTGGATGGAAAAAACCTTCAGGGAGAAAGACGTGCTGAGAATCGCGCACATGACGGGAAACCTGGGATCCTCGGCGCAGATCGGCCGGACCGAAGGGCTGCAGGAGGGTGTGGACAGAAACGTCGGCTGGAAAATCCTGGTCCGCGACTCCGGCGATTTCACGCAGGTGAAGGGCAAGGAGGTCATGGAGCGTTTTCTGAGCGAATACAGGGAGATTGACGTTCTCTACTGCGAAAACGACGATATGGCCCTCGGCGCCATCCAGGCCCTGCGGGAGGCACACCTGCCCTTCGGTTCCGCCGGCGGACTGAAGATCGTTTCCTTTGACGCGACGCGCGCGGGGCTGGAGCAGACGCTCGCGGGAAATATCGCCTTCAACGTGGAATGCAATCCCCTGCACGGCCCGCGGGTTGAAAACATCATCAGGCAGCTGCGGGCGGGCAGGACGCCCAGCAAAATCGCCTATGTGGAGGAGGCCGCCTTCAGCGCGGCCGGCATCACCCGGGAAGAAGTAGACGCGCGTGCGTACTGACTTTTTCTCCTGGACCATCATGGCCGTCGTGCTGGCGTCCGCTCTGGCTTTTTTCTACAGCCTGAGCGGCAGCGGACCGGAAGGAAACGACCCCCTGTATGTGGATCTGATGTCTTCTCCGGCCTTTGTCAAAAACGGCTTTGAACCGGCCTACGCCTCGCTGACCGATCCGGAGATGACGGACTGGGAGGCGGAACTGCCCGCGAACCACGGCAAAAGTCTGCTCCTCTCCAGTCTGGGCGGAAGCGGCGCGGGAGGGACCCGCGCATTTCTCAATCCCCGGCAGCGCGGAATCAAAGAGTACACAATCTTCATTCCCTTCATCATCCGGCCGGAGATGATCGCGCCCCTTTACAGCAGCAACAACCCCGTCGCCCCCGGCCTGTATCTGGCGGGTATCGGCGAAAACTGGGAAATCTACATCAACGGCAACGCTGTCGCCAGGCAGCTGCACCTGGGCCCGGACGGCGGCATCACCTCTTTCCGCAGCAAACGCGGCCTCAGCATTCCTTTTGACCGGAGGGTTCTCCGGGAAGGCGAAAATTTCCTCGTCCTGCATATCCTCGGCGCCCCGGACAGCGTATATACGGGGCTTTTCTATACCTCCCCCTACTACATCGGCGATTTCACGCGGATGTTCAACCGCAGCGAAAGCCTGCAAACCATCGCCCTGTGCGCGGCGTACATTTTCCTGGGCATCTACCATATCCTCCTCTACTGCCTGCGCAAGAACGACCGCTATAACCTCCTCTTCGGCGCCTTTGCCGCTGTCGTCGCGGTCCACTTCTTCGCCCGATCCCCAGCCATTTACCATCTGCTGGCCGACACCGCGCCGGCCCAGAGGATTGAATTCGGCACGCTCTATATCCTTGTCTTCACCCTGACGGCCTTTCTGGACACCTTCGGCTTCGGCAGGATCAAACCCGTCACCATCGGCTACGGCATTTCCTGCATCACGCTCATTGCCCTGCAAAGCCTCTTTCCCATCTGGTTCGCCTATGACCTGCTGAAAGTCTGGTTCGTTTACGGAATGGCTTTTCTGGTTTATGTATTTGCCTATGATGTCATCTATGTTTTTATCAAGCAGACAAAAGAACGGCATGCGGAAGAACTTGCGGAGAAAAAAAATTTTCCTTCCCTGCTCCTCAAAAGCCTGTATAATACAGAACTTGGAAATATTCTTGTCTTTCTTGCCATCTTTCTGGTCACGACTCTGTATGACATCCTCGATGCTAACTTTCTGTACACCGGCGTATTCACCACGCGCTACAGCCTTTTCGCCTTCATGTGCTGCATGGCCTTTATCCTTGCCCGCAAGTACGCCAGCCGTTTCGCCCTGACCTCGCAGCTGAACGACATGCTGGAAACCACGGTACGGCAGCGCACACGGGAACTGGAAGAACAGGTGCTGATTGCCGAGGCCGCCTCGCGGGCCAAGGGGGACTTTCTGGCCAACATGAGCCATGAAATCAGGACGCCCCTGAACGCCGTCATCGGCATGACCAGGATCGGGGCGATGAGCGGAGATCCGGCCCGCAAGGATTACGCCTTCGCCAACATCAAGGATGCCTCGGAGCATCTGCTCAGCGTCATCAATGACATCCTGGACATCTCCAAAATCGAGTCCGGCAAGTTTGAACTGTCCGAAGTCGTCTTCCCTGTGCGGGACATCGTGGCCCGTGTGGAAAATGTGATGCGCTTCAAATCGGACGAAAAGAGGCAGGATTTCCGCGCCCACGTCGATGACGACGTGCCGGAAGCGGTCTTCGGGGACGACATGCGCATCGCGCAGGTCCTCACCAACCTCATCGGCAATGCGATCAAATTCACGCCAGAAGCGGGCAGCATCAGGCTTTCGGTGACCCTGGCCGAAGAATCGGAGGGAATCTGCGCGCTGCGTTTTCTGGTGACGGATTCCGGCATCGGCATCACAGAAGAACAAAAGGCGAAACTGTTCACGACCTTTCAGCAGGCCGAAAGCGGCACGACGCGCCAGTACGGCGGCACGGGTCTGGGGCTCGCCCTCTCCAGGCAGATCGTCGAGCTCATGGGCGGAACCATCTGGGTGGATTCCATCTTCGGCCAGGGCTCCGTCTTTGGTTTCCTCGTCCGGGTCCGGCGCGCCCAGATCCTGCGCGGAAAGGATTTCCAGGCAGACAGGGCCGCGGCGTTGCGGGAAGGCGAGTTCGCGGGCAAAGCCCTTCTGCTGGCGGATGATGTGGAAATCAACCGCGAAATTGTGGCGGCCCTGCTTGAGCCCTCGCAAATTCTCGTCGAATGCGCCGAAAACGGCCGGCAGGCCGCGGAGATGTTTGAGCGCGATTCCGCGCGCTACGATCTTGTCCTGATGGATGTCCAGATGCCGGTCCTGGACGGCTACGACGCGACACGACGCATCCGGAGCGGGCTCAGTCCGGAGGCCGCGACCGTTCCCATCATCGCCATGACCGCCAACGTTTTCCGGGAGGATATCGAGCGCTGCCTCGCCAGCGGCATGAACGGGCATCTGGGCAAGCCCATCAACCTGGAGGAACTGATCGCCGAGCTGCGCCGCCATCTCGGCACAACGGCCTGAAGACGAATGTATCGGGGCTTTGCCCCGAACCCAGCCTTGGGGCATGATGCCCCCCGGACCCCCTCGTTCGAAAAGATAGCTCCGTATTGTCCTGAAAATGAATGCTTCCCGCGCCCGAACGGGATTTTTTTTCGGCTTGATTTCTGGCGCGCCATGCCCTACCCATATAGGATGGAGCATGGATATGCGGCCGCGGGCGCGCATTTCGAGCCGCCGGAAAGCTCCGGGCAGGCGCGATGGATTTCCCCGGGCCTCTTTCCGATTGTTCTCAGAAGAACCATAAGCATGGAGGAGAACAGGTATGTATGAAAAGCGCATTGGCGCACTGGCCTGTCTCGGCACCGGGACCATGGGCCACGGCGTCGCCTTTCTCGCCGCCAGGGCCGGCAACGAGGTGCGTATGTTCGGACGTTCCAGGGAAAGCATCCAACGCGGCCTGGACAGCATTGACCGGGTCATAACGCTTTATGAAGGCAACGGCCTCATGCCCGAAGGAAGCGGCGCCGCGATCCGGGCCAGGATCACGGGCGTCACGAGCATTGAGGAAGCCGTTTCCGGCGTGGATCTGGTCATGGAGTCAGTGGCCGAAAACCTTGAGATCAAGCATGACGTCTACAAGACGGCGGAACGGCACTGCCCGGAAAAGGCCATCCTGGCCACCGACACCTCCGGCCTGATTCTCAGCGAGATCGCCAGGGTGCTGAAAAACCCGGAGCGCTTTTGCGCCATCCATTTCATTAACCCTCCCTACCTCATGCCCACGGTGGAAATCTGCCCCTGCCCCGCCACCCACCCTTCCGTGATCAAGGCCGCCTCCGCCTGGGTGCAGGCCATCGGCAACGTCCCCATCGTGCTGACCAAAGAAGTGCCCGGTTTCATCATCAACCGCATCCAGGCCGCC
>JAISNZ010000163.1 GCA_031275955.1 Desulfovibrio sp.
GTCCTGCCGCTCATTCAGATGCGACAAAATCAGAGTCGCCATTTTCCCGATGGTGACGCCATGATCGCCGTCCCCGAACCGGGAATCAATCTCGCTGAGACGCGCGGCGTTTTCCTGCCAAAGCAGGGCCACGAAGCGGAACATGGAAAAAAGGGATTCTTTCGTCAAGAACATCGGACACCTCTCGAGATTACGATCCGGATCAACTTGCGCTTACATCTGCGCAAAGCGCAGGATGCCTTTTCACTGGTATGTAATCCTTGGTGAACCCCCGGTTCCGCCGGGAGACTCCCAAAGTTTGGCCCGCTCCGAACCTGATGCAGTTCTGCCCCCGGTCTCCGGCAGAATTTCGCCGATTCTGGCCACCAGTTCGGAAAAACGGTGGACAAAAGCCTCCAGATGGGTCTCTATCAGCTCAAGATCGCCCTCCCGGCCCGCTTTTTCCAGGAGCATGGCATCCACGGACAGGGCTTCCGCGCCGATGCTGGCAGAGGCGCTTTTGAGCGCATGTACCTGAATAACAAAGGCTTGGATCCAGGGTAAGGGAGAAGCGCCCCTCCCCCCCGGCTCCTTTATGCCGGCAATGGCTTTCAGCGTTTCTCGCAGCTTGGGCAGGAATTTTTCCGCATCCCGGCAATATTGGGCGAGGACGATTCTATAATGGGCCTCAACTCCCCCGCACAAGATGACTCCCTTTTCCACATTCAGACCCTCGACAGAAGAGAGGTGTTCCATTACGGTTTGCGGCGCTGCGCCGGAGGCGGGAGCATGGGATAAGCGGCGTTTATTCCCCGGGATCCACTTGCTGACGAGCGCGTTCAGCTTGGCGGGCTCAATCGGTTTGGCCAGGTAATCGCTGAAGCCCTTGGCCAGGAACATTTCCCGCATCCCTTCCAGAACATTGGCTGTCATGGCGATGATGGGAATCTGCTCGAAATATCCCTCCCCCAAAGCGCGAATTTGGGCCGTGGCCTCGATGCCGTCCGTTCCGGGCATCAAATGATCCATAAAGACAAGATCATAGCGCTTGTTTTTGACCATTTCTACGGAAAGGTCTCCGCTGTTGCAGGTGTCAACCTGCATCCGGTAGGGCGCGAGAAGCCCCATGGCAACCTTGAGATTGGTATTGATATCGTCCACAATGAGGACCTGGGCATCGGGAGCGGTGAACCCGAGCTTGAATTGTTTTTCGTTCCGGTTCTGCCGGAAGCCGTTCAGGAGATTTGCCACCGGAGTGGCATAAACCGGCATGGAAAGAACCGGAAGGTTGCTGAAGGGCATATTTTCTTCCGGGGCGAGGGTGAGGACAAGGGTGGTCTTGAGTTCCAAACGCCGGACAAGCGCGGCTGCCTGATTCAGAATGCCGACCGGCATAAAGGCGAAAGCATGGCGGCCTGTTTCCAGTTCCTGTAAAAAGTGATCCGGGTTGTCCGCATCAACCATCGGCACCCCGAGATTTCTCAGAGTGTCCGCAACCGAATCGACGAACAGAGGGCATTCGCTGTACAGGATCACTCCTTTCGCATTGGGGTTGTTCACCATCGCCACTTGAGCGCCTTCGGAATATCTCTGCGGAAGAACAACGCTAAAGGATGACCCTTTGCCATACTCGCTTGATACGCTGATATCGCCTCCCATTTCAGCGCAGAGTCTTTTGGTGATTGTCAGTCCGAGGCCGGTGCCCTCCACATTTCTGTTGCGCTGGGCATCAAGGCGGGTAAACCCGCTGAAGAGTTTCGGCATGTCTTCCTTCTTGATGCCGATGCCGGTGTCAGAGATTTCAAAGCGCAGTACCAGCATATTGTCGTCCAGGATATCTCCCGTTACGGTAAATCTGACAAAGCCGTTTATGGTATATTTCACCGCGTTTGTGAGCAAGTTAAAGAGAATTTGCCGGATCCGCACTTCGTCTCCGGTCAATTCATTGGGGATACTGGAATCAATATTAACGAGAAATTGGATGGGTTTGCCATAGAACCTCACCCGGATCACATTGATCACATTGTCGAGGAGAGACGAGAAACTGTATTGGGCCAGAGCGAGGGTAAAGTTGCCGGATTCGATCTTCGACATATCCAGAACGTCATTGATGATGGAAAGCAGGTTTGATCCGGCCTGGCTGATGCTGATGAGGGACTCCGACTGGCTCGTCGATACCGGCGTTTCCCGCAGGGCCAGCTCGCTCATGCCGATGATGGCGTTGAGCGGGGTGCGGATCTCGTGGCTCATGCTGGCCAGAAAATCCGCCTTGGATCTGTTTTCCTTATCGGCCGATATGTACTTCGCGCTTATCCTGATGATGATGATACTCAGAAACAGGGCCAGCAAAATTCCGATGAAGGCCAGATCTGTGACAACCTTGGTCATCGTGGCGTTCATGTTTATCTTGGAGGAGGGATTTTCCACATAGTATTGTTGCAAAAATCCAGAAATAGATGAATATCCAAACAAAATCATCAAGGAAAAGCCGAGCGCCATGAAAACAAGATAGGGCATGGCTATTTTTATTATCCGTTTCCATTCCATATCAGCTCCAGCCGAGATCGATTTTTCTTTGAGATTGTCTCCTGACGGCGAATAAAGTCCGCCTACTGTCTCCATTGGTCATATGGGTAAATCAGGGATTGGCGGTGGAAGGCGGCCCAGGCGAACCACATGGAATCCACGGCCAGCACGGGGAGGAGCCTTTTGTCCCGGTGGCGGCCGTAGGTGGAGACTCCTTCGGGGGTCCAGACGCTCCGTGTTTCCTGGTCCAGGAATTTATCCTCAAAAAGGAGGAAGGTCAGGGTCAGATCGTTTTTCCCTTCCAGGCGGCGGTCAAAGATACGCACGGCGTCCATTTCCTGATCGTAGAGGGCGACCAGAGGCGTGACCCCCATGGTGAAGTTGAGGACGCGGGCCTCTTTGACGCTGTCCGCCTGGACGGCGCCGAAGAGGTCTTCCAGTTCCAGGCCGAGGATGCGTTTTTTGGGGGGTAGGCGGGTATCCAGATAGGAAAGGGGGCTGACCAGATGGTTGTTGTCATAGTAGGTCCCGGGGCGCTGATAGGATCCGTAGGGATCTTTCCCGTAGCTGCGCCGGTAGCCGGTGGAACGGGAAAGGACCTCCGCCTTGCCGGAGTAGCGCTTTTTGACCCCGCCCCACTTGGCCCACAGGACGGGAATGCGCTCCAGGCGTTTGCCGCGCATGGGGCCGTCCAGGCAGCCTGCCAGAAGCTGGGACCACAGGCTCACGCTGACGCGGTCATAGAGGACGGAATTGCCGTTGAGCAGATCGCCGCTTAGGCCGAAGGTGGAGGGGTAGGGGCCGGCCTGGGAGCGGAAGGCGGTGACGGATCCGGAAAGGGGGCAGTAGGTGATGGAGTAGGCCTCCCCCGCCGCGCCGGGTCTGCCGGGGTCCGGCCGTTCCGGGTTCTGCCCGGAGGCGCCTGGCAGAACGTCGTTGACGACTTCGTGCCAGACAAGGATGCGCTGGGGATAGATGCGGACGCGGCCGTCGGGGTAGTGGACGATGAAGACGATTTCGTCGTCGTCCATGGATAGGCTGGCATCGGAAACAGTGACAAATTGCGGGCGGGACAGGGCGGGGGTGGAGTCGGCGCCGCGGCCCGTGCGTTCAATGGCGTCGGCCAGACGGCGCAGGGCGTCCATGGAGTAGCCTGGAATGGAAGTCGCCTGTCCGGCCTCCCCATCCTTTTCCTGGGCCGCCGGGGCGGATCCCGGACAGGCGCAGATCAGGAGCAAGGCGAGCAGAGGCGCCAGGGGCAGCCTCCGCGCATTCTCCCTCCGGCTTCTTCCGGGAATTTCCGTCTCCTCCGCCATCTCGCGCGTCCTGATCAGGTTCCCGGTTTTTTCTTCTGCAGGGCCGCTTGCAGGGCCAGCCCCAGAGATCCCAGGGCAGGCGTTCTGGGCGCCGAAGGGGCGGCATGGTGTTTCCAGTCCTTTTCTTCTGCGGCGAGGCCGGCTGTCTCGCCGGCCGGGGCCAGGGAAATGCGGCGGTTTTTCAGGTCAATTTCCTTGATGCGCGTCTGGACGGCATCGCCGGGAGCCAGGCGGTCCAGAGCCTTGCGCGAGGCTCCGGCCGGAAGGGCGGAATTGGGCAAAAGGCCGGTGATGCCGGGAGCCAGGGTGATGAAGAGGCCGAAGGGGGCGCGGCGTTCCAGCGTGCCCGTGACCTCGCTTTCCAGGACGAAGGATTCGCTGACGGTCTCCCAGGGATCGCCGGCGGCATCGCGCAGGCTGAGGGAAATCCGCCTCTTGTCCAGGTCCGCTTCCTTGATTTTGACGCTGACGGTATCCCCGGGAGTGACGATCTCTTCAGGTTTGCTGATGCGGCGCGCAAAGGAGAGTTCCGAGATGTGGACAAGGCCCTCCACGCCGGGGAGGAGTTCCACAAAGGCCCCGAAGGAGGTGGTGCGCGTGACCCTGCCGCTGAGGGTCTCGCCGGGAATCAGGCGGGTCGCCGCGTCTTTCCAGGGATCCTCTGTGGCCTGCTTGATGGAAAGGGAGACGCGGACGCCCTTTGCGCCAGTGTCCAGGGAGAGGATCTTCGCCCGGACTCGGTCGCCGGGACTGAGGGCTTCATTCGCCTGGGCCACGCGGGTCCAGGAGATTTCGGAGAGATGGATGAGGCCCTCGACGCCGGGGGCCAACTCGGCAAAGGCGCCGAAGGGAACCAGCCGCGTGATGACGGCTTCCGTCACGTCGCCGACGGCGATGGAGGCCAGAAGGGCGTCGCGGTGTTCCGCCTGCTCGCGTTCCAGCAGACTGCGGCGGGAAAGGACGATGTTGCGTCCGTTTTTTTCCAGCCGGGTGATCAGAAAAGGGAAGAGTTTCCCCACCAGGGCTTCGGGGGAATCCGGGGGGCGCAGGTCCACCTGGCTTGTGGGACAGAAGGCCCGGCGTTTCATGATCTCCACGGCATATCCGCCTTTGACCAGGGCCGTAATCTTGCCCTCCACCGGCAGACCAGCCTCTTTGGCTTCTTCCAGGGCCACCAGACCGCCGGCGCCGCGGATGATTCTGGAGAGCTTGACCTCCTGGGGGCTGACGTTGACCACATAGAGATCCAGGATATCGCCCTCGGCATAGGGAAGGGAGCCGTCCACCTCCATTTCTTCCCGATCCACGATGCCGTCCACCTTGGAGCCGGTGCTGACGAAAATGGTGTCCTGAGTGATGGCGATAATCCGGACCCTCACTCTCTGGCCCGGGGAGAGAGGGGCGCGCGGTTCCTCGTTGCGCTCATGCTCGGCCAAAACTTGCGCGAAGTCGAGATCCTCGGGGGCGTCCGCCTCAGGCCGCGGGAGCGGCCCCGCCGCGGCGGGGGGGTCCGCCCCGGGCTCTTCAGGCTCGGATTCCCGCGCCCCAGGCGATCCGGATGGAGGCTCTTCCCGCGCTGGGTGGGGTTCCGCCGCGGGCGCTTCAGGCGGCGCTTCAGGCCCGGATTCCCGCGCCCCAGGCGATCCGGACGGAGGCTCTTCCCGCGCTGGGTGGGGTTCCGCCGCGGGCGCTTCAGGCCCGGATTCCCGCGCCTCAGGCGCTCCGGTCGGACCTTCTTCCCGCGCGGCGGGAGGGACGCCGTCTGACGCCTGGGAAGCCGGCAGCGGGGAAGGCTGTCCTGCGGAGGTGGGAATCTCTGTGCTCATGGACGCTCCTTGGATTCGCGCTGACAAGGACGGAAGACATTTTTTCATATCAGCCCCGGGGTCCGGAAGCAAGAGGGCGTTGCCTTCTTTTGCCGTCTTGCCCTTCCGGGGAGCGCGGGTTATGGTCTGCTTCCGGATCGCGACCGCCGGGACGCGGTTGCGATCCGGAAGCCGGATCAAGCGGGCGCCTGCGCGGACAAGCCGGGAGAAAAAAGCATGGCTGTGGTTGTCATCGGGGAAAATACGGGTCTTGTCAGCGTTGTCGGCGCCCTGATTGTCGCGGACTTTCTGAACAAGCTAGGAACGGATGCCGTCCCGGCCAGCCCCGGCCGGCCTGGTCCGGACGCGGCCCGCGTTTTGAGACGATTCGGCCTGAAACGGCCTTGGGAAATCCTTTCCCTGGCCGGCTGCCGGGTGGTGCTGGTGGGGGCCTTTCCCCCTC
>JAISNZ010000236.1 GCA_031275955.1 Desulfovibrio sp.
CAGGCCGTGGACGCGGCCTTTTTCATTGGGGGGGGCGTCAAGGGCGGCGGTGCAGGCAAACTCCCCGGATGGCGAGTAAAGATCCAAGGTGCCGAAACCGACCATGCAGGAGCGGTCCAGGGCGCCCTCAAGGGCCAGATCGCCGTATTGGCCGACCAGGGCGAGGGGAGGGCCGGAAAGGACTTGGGAGGGAAGCGGGGAGACGCCGGGCGCGACGCAGCCGGAGAGCAGGAGGAGCAGGAGCAGGAGGAGGGGCATTCAGCGCTTTCCCTGCAGGGCGGCGGCGGCTTTTTCCACCTCGCGGACAAAACCGGCGCGGGCCTCCCTGATGCGGGCGGCGAGCGCGGGATCGGCCAGGGCAAGGATCTGGGCGGCCAGCCAGGCGGCATTGCGGGCCCCGGCCTTGTCCAGGGCCACGGTGGCGACGGGGAAGCCTGGGGGCATCATCACGGTGGAGAGCAGGGCATCCAGGCCGTTCAGGGCGGAGGCGGCGACGGGGATGCCGATGACAGGCCGGATGGTCCGGGCGGCCACGGCGCCGGCCAGATGGGCGGCCATGCCCGCGGCGCAGATGTACACCCGGCAACCGGCCTTTTCCAGATCGCGGATCAGCCCGTCCGTGCGCAAAGGCGTGCGATGGGCGGAGGTGACGGTAAAAAGATGGGGAATAGCCAGGGTATCCAGAACCTCGGCGCAGGGGCGGACGGTTTCCTGGTCAGAGATGCTGCCTATGAAAATGGCCACATCGGCGCTCATGCGCTTTCTCCCGGATCGGGAGGAGAGGCGCGCAGGCCCCTGTGGCCGATGTCGCGCCGGAAATGGCTGTTGTCCATGCGGATTTTTTCCAGGGCGGCATAGGCGCGGCTTCGCGCCTCCGCCAGGTCGCCGCCCAGGGCGGTGACGCCGAGGACGCGGCCGCCGTTGGCGACCAGGGTCTTGCCGACGATTTTGGTCCCGGCCTGAAAAACCTTTAGCCGGCCGGGAAAAAGGGCCTGGGCCGCGTCAATGCCGCTGACGGGCATCCCTTTGGGGTAGCCGCCGGGATACCCCGCCGCGGCCAGGACAACGCAGATGGCGGCTTGCGGTGAGGAACGCAGCCGGACTTCCCGCAGACGGCCTTCAGAGCAGGCCAGCATGAGGGCGAGCAGGTCGTCTTCCAGACGCAGAAGCAGGGGCTGGCATTCGGGATCGCCGAAGCGGACGTTGAATTCCACCACCTTCGGGCCCTGGGCGGTGATCATGAGCCCGGCGTAGAGGATGCCGGAATAGGGACAGCCAAGGTCCCGCATCTTGCGCAGCACGGGGCGGATGATGGTCCGGACGATGTCGTCCTGCCGGGATTCCGGCAGGACGGGGGCGGGACTGTAAGCGCCCATGCCGCCGGTATTGGGGCCGGCGTCGCCGTCGTACACGGCCTTGTGATCCTGGGCAGCCGGCAGGGGGATGACGGTCTCTCCCTGACAGAAAGCCAGAAAGGACGCCTCCTCGCCCACAAGCAGATCCTCAATGACCACGGTTTCACCGGCCGGACCGAACCTTTTGCGCACCATCATGTCCTGAAGGGCTTCCAGGGCGGCGTCCAGGCTTTTCGCCACCACCACCCCTTTGCCCGAGGCCAGGCCGTCGGCCTTGATTACAAGGGGGGCGCCCCTGGCCCGCGCATGGGCGACGGCCGCGGCATGGTCTGAAAAAACGGCGAACTCCGCCGTGGGCACGCCCATTTCCCGCATCAGCGTCTTGGCGAAAGCCTTGGATCCTTCCAGGGCAGCGGCCCGGGCGCGGGGACCGAAGCAGGGCACCCCGGCCTTTGCGCAGGCATCCGCAAGCCCGAGCACCAGGGGCAGCTCCGGGCCCGGAAGGACGAAATCAATGCCCTTTCGGGAAACGCAGTCCATGATGCCCGGAATGTCGTCGGCCGCGAGGGGCAGGTTGGTTCCTTCCTCGGCCGTGCCGCCGTTTCCGGGAGCAATAAAGATTTCAGGCCGCAGGGGACTCTGATTCAATTTCCAGGCCAGGGCGTGCTCGCGCCCGCCTGAACCGACAATAAGGATGCGCACTGTTCGCTCCTGAAAATTTTCCGCGCAGCCGGGGGTTTTCTGTCCGGCGGATTCGTGATACCTGAATCGGCCAGAGGCGGCAGGGCACGTCTTGCCCCGGCGGATTTTTCTTGTAGCCGAAAACGGAGCAATAGCCAAGTCCCGACGGCGCCCCGGAGGGTCGCATGTATCGTTTCATTCCCGACTATTCCCCGGAAGATCTGGGCGACATCCAGGCCAACGGCCTGCGCTGGTCCGTGCTGCACGCCTATGCCCGCAGCTCCCAGTACCGGGAAAAACTCCGGGCCGCCGGGGTGGACCCAGCGGGGATCCGGAGCCTGGAGGATCTCCGCCATCTTCCCTTCACCAGCATGGAGGATCTGCGCGACGGCTACCCCCTGCCCATGCTCTCCGTGCCCGAGGCGGAGGTGGTGCGCGTCCACGCCTCCTCCGGCACTACGGGCAAGCGCAAGATCCTGGCCTATACCCGCAAGGATGTGGAGATCTTCGCCCTGCAAATGGCCCGCTGCTTTGAAATGGCCGGCCTGACTCCGCGCGACAGGGTGCAGATCGCCGTGGGCTACGGCCTGTGGACGGCCGGGGCCGGCTTCCAGTTGGGCTGCGAACAGTTCGGGGCCCTGACCATCCCCGTGGGCGCGGGCAACCTGGACATTCATCTCCAGATGCTGACGGATCTCGGCAGCACCTGCCTGTGCAGCACGGCCTCCATGGCCCTGCTCATGGGCGAGGAGGTGCAGCGCCATGGTTTGGCCGACCGGATTAAACTGCGGACCGTCATCTTCGGGGCCGAGGGGCATAATCAGAAGATGCGCCGCGCCTTTGAGCGCAATCTGGGCGTGGGGGAGAGCTTCGACATCGGCGGCATGACGGAAATGTACGGTCCGGGGACATCCCTGGAATGCACAGCCCACGAAGGATTGCATTACTGGGCGGATCTCTTCGTCATCGAGATCGTCGATCCCCGGACCCTGAAACCCGTCTCCCCCGGCGAGGTCGGCGAAATGGTCGTCACCTCCCTGTGCAAGGAAGCCGTCCCCCTGATCCGCTACCGCACCCGCGATCTGAGCCGCCTCCTCCCGCAACCCTGCCCCTGCGGCTGCTCCATGCCCCGGCACGATCACCTGAGGGGACGTTCCGACGACATGATCATCTTCCGAGGGGTGAACATCTATCCCGGCCAGGTGGAGGATGTGCTCCAGCAGTTCCCGGAACTGGGCTCGGAATACCATATCGCCCTTTCCAGGGAAGAAGGCCGCGACATCATGCTTCTTTCGCTGGAGCGCGCCGAAGGCCTAGGCGCTGGCGGGGACGCGGCCCTGTCCGGCAGGGTGGCCAAGCGTCTGCATTCCAAGGTGCTGATCTCGGCGGAAGTGGAAATCGTTGATCCCGGCGTCCTGCCCCGCGCCTTCGGCAAATCCCGCCGGGTCACGGATAAAAGGCTGTTCGGGGAGTGATACCCGCAGATTTCCGCCTGCAAAGCTACGCCTTCCCCCTGCCCGAAGAGCGTATCGCCCAGGAGCCGGCCGCCGCGCGGGCGTCCTCGCGGCTGATGGTTCTCCGGAGGGAGGACGGAGGCGTCTCTCTGGGGAATTTTCCGGATATCCTGCGCCATCTGCCGGAAAAATGCCTCCTGGTGGCCAACAATGCGCGGGTAATTCCCGCCCGGCTCTTCGGGCGACGGCCCGGCGGCGGCGCGGCGGAATTTCTTCTGCTCACCCCCCCTCCCCTTCTGGAAACGGAAGAAACGGCGGACGGGAAACGGGCCGGGGCGGAAGGCCTTGTGCGTCCCTCCGGCAAGGTCCGTCCGGGGGAAAGCCTCGTCTTCGGGCGGGACTTTTCCCTGCTTCTGGAAGAACGGCGGGAATTCGGCCGCTGGCGGGTGACCATCCGCTGGCGGGGAAATCTGCCGCCGCTCCTGGACCGCTATGGCCTTCTCCCCCTGCCTCCCTATATCAAGCGCCCCGCCGGCGCCGCGGACGCGGAGCGCTACCAGACCGTCTATGCCCGGGCGGACAAGGCCGGAGCCCTGGCCGCCCCCACGGCCGGCCTGCATTTCACTCCGGATTTGCGCCGCCGGCTGCGGGAATCCGGCCGGGACTGGGCCGAAATCACCCTCTATGTGGGATACGGCACCTTCAGTCCGGTACGCTGCGAGGATATCCGGGAACATGCCCTGCATGAGGAGTATGTGGAAGCGCCCCGGGAAACCCTTCAGGCCGTCGCCAAGGCCAGAGCGGAAGGCCGGGCCGTTGTCGCCGTGGGCACCACCTCAGTCCGGGCGCTGGAGGGAATCCGGCGGGAAGGCGGCGGCCTCCCCCCGGAAGGCTTTTCCGGCCCGGTGCGCCTTTTTCTGTATCCCGGCAAGAGCTTCCAGGTCGTTGACGGCCTGATCACAAATTTTCACCTCCCCCGCTCCTCGCTGCTCATGCTGACCGCCGCCCTGGCCGGCCGCGAGGCCGTTCTTGCCGCTTACGCCAGAGCCGTCCGGGAAGGATTCCGCTTCTTTTCCTACGGCGACGCCATGCTGATTCTTTAGGGAAACACAGATCTATTCCCTTTGAGAGGGCAAAGCCCATAAGCGGCGGAATCCCTCCTTGTTTTTTCAGCGGAAACCGCGTATTGCCTCTCCTACGGGCGGAATGCGCCGCAGAGCATGGTCCCCTGCGCGTCGCGTCCCATCTCCGGTTTGAGGAGAAAGCATGAAGACTGGAGCGCAGATTTTAATGGAATCCCTTATCCGGGAGGGCGTGGAGATAATCTTCGGCTTCCCCGGCGGGGCCTTGTACGATGTCTATGACGAACTCTCCCGCACCCCCATCCGCCATGTCCTGGTCCGGCACGAGCAGGGGGCGGTGCATGCCGCGGACGGCTATGCCCGGGCCTCCGGCTCGACGGGCGTCTGTCTGGTCACCTCCGGCCCCGGGGCCACCAACACGGTCACCGGCATTGCCACGGCCTGCGCCGATTCCATCCCCCTTGTGATCCTCACCGGGCAGGTGCCCACGAGCCTTATCGGCAACGATGCCTTTCAGGAAGTGGACATCCTCGGCATCACCCGGCCCTGCACCAAACACAATTTTCTCGTCAAGGACGTCAGGGATCTGGCGGACGTGATGCGCAAGGCTTTCTATCTGGCCCGCTCCGGCAGACCCGGTCCGGTGCTGGTGGATCTGCCCCGCGACGTCATGCGCAACGCCGCCAAATTCGTCTGGCCCCCGGACGTGGAGATCCGTTCCTACCGCCCCACCTATGCCCCCAACAGCCTGCAGCTTCAGCGGGTGGCGGAGATGCTCCACAAGGCCAGAAAACCGCTCTTCATCATCGGCGGGGGCATTGTCTTCGGCGGCGCCAGCGAAATCCTGACCCAGATGGCGCGGGAACTCGCCATCCCCGTCGTTTCCACCTTTATGGGCCTTTCGGGTTTTCCCGGAAATGACCCGCTCTGGCTCGGCTCCATCGGCATGCACGGCATCCCGGCCGCCAATAAAATCGCCGGCGAGGCGGACTGCATCATCGCCGCGGGCACCCGCTTCGCGGATCGCTCCACCAGCGAAATCGGCAAATTCGCCAATAACGCCAAGATTATCCAGATTGACATCGACCCCACCTCCATCCGCAAAAACATCCCCGTGCAAATCCCTCTGGTGGCCGACTGCAGACGCGCCCTGGAAGGGCTTCAGGCCGTCATCCGCCAGAAAATCGGACCCCACGACTGGGCCAGAGCCCACGCGGAATGGCTGGATTTCGCGGAACGCCTGAAAAAACGCTACCTCCTGAGCTACAAGGCTGACGAGGAAACCGACGGAGCCCTCAAACCGCAGCGCGTCATTGAAGAAATGTATCACCTCACCGGCGGCGACGTCATCGTCACCACGGATGTGGGGCAGCACCAGATGTGGAGCGGCCAGTTTTTTACCTATACCCGGCCGCGATCCTTCCTTTCCTCCGGCGGCCTCGGCACCATGGGCTTCGGGCTGCCCGCGGCCATCGGCGCCCAGTTGGCCCGGCCCGACGCCCTTGTTGTCGTCATCACCGGCGACGGTTCCCTGCAGATGAATATCCAGGAACTCGGCACCCTGATGGAAAACCGCCTGCCCATCAAAATCCTTCTCCTGAACAATCACGCCCTGGGCATGGTCCGCCAATGGCAGGAACTGTTCTATAAAAAAAATTATGTGGCCACGGTGTCCCATTTCCAACCGGACTTTTCCGCCCTTGCCAGGGCCTATGGCCTGGAAAGCCACCACATCCGCCAGAAGGATCTCCTGCGTCCGGAACTGGAAAAGGCCCTGGCCGGCCCCAACGCCGCCCTCATTGAGGTCGAGGTGGCCCAGGAGGAGAATGTGACCCCCCTTGTGCCTCCCGGCGCGGCTCTGCACGAGATGATGTTGATTTAGCCCGGTCCGGGGAAAAATGACATTTTTGCACTTTTCAGGAACAAAAAAAAGAAATCCTACATTTTAGAATTTTTTTGCCCATCCGGGGCGGAGATACGTCGCGCGTTCGCGGGAAACCCTTGTCCTGGAAGGGACAACAGGCGGTTCTCCTCTTTCCGCCCGGCATATATTTTGCAAGTTTGCCCCTCGGCGGGGTGTCGGATGTGACGCCCTCGGAGGAAACCTGTTGCCCAAAAGGAGAGAGTATGCTCAGGCAGATACGCATGGCGGGGTTGGCCTGTATGGCGCTGGTGATCTTGGCCGGCGGCGCGCAGGCCGCGCAGCAGAGCATTAAAATCGGATTTCCCATTCCCATGACGGGAGAAATCCCCAAGGTAGGGGAATCCTCCAAGTTCGCCGCGGAAATGTTTCGGGAAGAAATCAACGCCAAGGGCGGACTTGAGGTGGGCGGAAAGCGCTATCCGCTGGAATTCATTTATGAAGACAACGAATCCAAGCCGGAATCCGCAGTTAACGTCACCCTGAAGCTCATTGAGCGCGATGGGGTCGTCGCCCTGGTCGGACCACAATCTTCCCGTCAGGCGGTTCCCGCGGGAGGCGTGGCCAACGACAATGAAACGCCGCTGATTTCCCCCTGGTCCACCAACCCGGATACGACCAAGGACCGTCCCTGGGTTTTCCGGGCGGCCTTCCTGGACCCCTTCCAGGCTCCTGTGGCGGCCAATTTCGCGGCCCAACAGTTCAAGGCGAAGAAGACGGCGGTGGTCTTTGAGATCTCCAACGACTATTCCAAGGGACTGGCGGACATGTTCCGGGAAGTCTGGGAAAAACAGCACGGGGCGGGTTCGGTGCTGGCTTTTGAATCGCACGGGCCGAAGGATCAGGACTTTTCCGCCCAGTTGACAAAGATTATTGCCCTGAAGCCGGACTTCATCTTCCTGCCGGAAAACTACAGCTTCGCGGCCCTGATTATTCCCCAGGCCCGGGACCTCGGCTACAAGAATCCTTTCATGGGCTCCGACGCCTGGGGTTCAGCCGAGCTGATGGCCTTGTGCGGCGACTCCTGCAAGGGCCAGTTCTTCTCCACCCATTATGCCGCCGCCGGAGCCACGGGCGCCACCAAGGAATTCATTGACGCCTATACGAAAAAGTACGGCTATGTGCCCGACGACGTCGCCGCCCTGACCTGGGACTCCGTGCGCCTCATCACCCAGGCCATTCAAAAAAGCGGCAAGGTGGAAAGCAATGTCCGCGCCATGCGCAAGATCGTCCGCGACCAGATGGCCGCCATCAAGGAATTTGACGGCATCACCGGCAAGATGAGCTTCGACGCCGAGGGCGACCCCATCAAGTGCGCGGTGGTGGTGGAAATCTCCAACGAGGGACAATTCATCTTCAAGGAATCCGTCTGCCCCAAATAGCGCTCCTTTCCCCGTCCCGGGGACTTTCCCCTCCGGAAAGTCCCCGGCAGGGGAAGAGCCCCGCGTTCGCGCCGCCCGCGCGACAGCGCTGTTGCTGAGCCGCCAGGCCCTCTGGCGGCGATGCGCGCAGGAAGGTCCCCCCTATGGAAGCATTTATCCAGCAGTGCGTGAACGCCTTGCAGTGGGGCAGTTTTTATGCCCTGATCGCCTTGGGCTACAC
>JAISNZ010000173.1 GCA_031275955.1 Desulfovibrio sp.
CAACCCCAATCCAAAAGAAGGCCTTTGAACTGTTGCACATAAAACCAGACCGGCTGTAGCCAGTAACAGAACATGTTCAAATTTATAATATATGTAAATTAAGATAGTTACGTCGAAAATAGTCTGGAAGTTCAGATTAATATCGCTTTGCAGAAACTGTCTGACTTAAAACTTAATGTCTATACGCTTGATCAGGCAGACACGAAAGCTGAAAAAGGGCTATTGCGAGACAGATATTTACTTCTTGGCTTTCAATCTGTAGTCCCTAAAGTGTAGGATAATATAGTTCTGTGGTTACTATTACCGTGAAAGCCCCTGTTTCCGCTTGTGCAATTCCGGCTCCGGCGCTGACCGCGCAACCTCCCGTTCCGGCTGGAACATGATACAGCCTTTTTCCAGCTATATCCGTCTGCCCCATTTCTTGGCGGCATAGAGGCTGGCGGCGCGTTCCGCCTTGGGCTCATGGCCGGAAAAGAAAATTTCCTTGCCGGTGTCCCTGACCGTGCCGCCACTGTCCAGGGTAAAAATCACAATGCCTTTGCCGTCGATGCGGCGTTTGACCTCGCCAAGCTCCTCGCCTTCTGCGCTGGCCTCCGCTGCGATCTGCTCCATGCGAAGGAAGGCTTGCAAGCTTTTCCGGGTCTGGCCGGAAATGCCGTGCCGTTCCTGTAGCTCCCGCTCCTTCTCCGCGTATTCCGCCCGGATGGCCGTTTTTTCGGCGTAGGCTTGGCCGTGGCGGCTCCAATCCTTTGCCGGGGGCGTGGGTTGCGCTAGGGCGGTTTCCGGCGCTGCTCCCGGCCATTGTCCACGGTCAGGCCGTATTCCTGCTCCAGCTCCCGACAGAGCTTGTCGCGTATGGCATAATCCCGAAACGGCTCATGCCGGGTGTGACGGTCGGGGTGAATCATATTATAGGCTATGCGCATGTGAATGTTGCTGGTATTCTTGTGGATGCCGCAATGGCGCTGATGTTCGGAGAAGCCGAGAGCGGCGGCAAGGCGTTCCTCAATGGCCTTGAAGGCTTCCGGCGTGAGTTTCGCCTCGTCTTCGGGGCGAAAGCTGATAAGCAGATGATGGGTTTTTCCCTTCCGGCTTCGGGTGTTCAGGGCTTGCGCGGCCTGAGCTTCCACAATGGCAAAGCTCGTAATCATCATCGGCGGCGCATCCGGCGCACCAGCTCGCAAGACATTTTTCCCCTTCATGTCCGGCATCGGCAATATAGCGGGCCAGAGCGCCGTAGTTGTCATGCGCGGCCTCGTATGAGACGTGCTTGCTGATCATTCTTTCCTCCCGCCTCCTGTTGACATGGGCTTGTTGTTGTACTACTTCTTGTACAAGTGAGGTGAAACATGCTTGACGCCATCAGCTATTCCGAAGCCAGAAAAAATCTGGCATCCATCATGGAAAGCGTTTGCGACGACAGCGATATCGTTGTCATTACGCGCAGAAAGGCCCGCCCGGTGGTGATGATGTCGCTGGACGAGTACAACAGCATTCAGGAAACCGCCTATCTGCTGCGCAGTCCGGCCAATGCCGAGCGCTTGCTGGAGAGTGTGGCCGAAATGCAGCAAGGTAAGTCCGTTGCGCATCCCCTGGCCGACATTCCCGACGAGAGCGGCGAATAATGGCCCTGCTGACCTGGACTCCGAAAGCCTGGGAGGACTACCTCTACTGGCAGGAGCACGACAAAAAGAAATGCAGACGCTTGAACCTGTTGATTGCCGCCGCGCTGCGCACTCCCTATCCGCAAAATGCGTGAGCGCGTCACGATGGAAGAGTCGCCAGCCTGGAGCATTTCTTTGAAGGTCAGGCGGCGGGTCAGCATCCGTTCAAAGTCCCACATAAAGGTCGAAGCATTGTCGCGCATCCGTACCAAAGAGTGTACGGAAAGAATGTGTTCCTGATACACTTTGCACTCTTCAAAGGGTCTGTTTTGCAGGGCCACTTCGCCCCAAAACGGAACAACAGGCGTGATTGGCGCGACGTTTTCAGGCGGGGTCAGTGCCGGTTCCTTTTTTCCCTTGCCGCGCTCCCGGTTCCCGATGCCCTGCGCATATTCGCAGAAACGGCGGTATGAGCCGGTAAAAACGCCTTTCTCATGCAGTACGGCATACAGGGCGCGGCGGTTGTAGCCTTTGGCCAGTAGGGCCAGGACTCCTTCCCGCACGGCGTTGAACTGCGCCCTGCCCGCATTTTTTTGTTTCAGGTTGGCCGGGTCTATGATCGCCGGGACGTGACCGCGCCTATCGCTGGTCATGACCGCTGCCGCCTGATGACGTGTTCAACAATTTATGCTCCGAGTAATATTTGAGTATCTCTTTAAGCATGAAAAATAACGCCATGAAATAAATTCAATTATTTCATGGCGTTATAATTACAGTTTAGAGGGAATCATTCCCCCCGGCGGGGTTTGGGGCGGAGCCCCGGGACATCAGCGCTTTCCCGCGGCTGCTCTTCCTCAAGATAGGTTGCGCTCTGGCCGGACTTTTCCCCCACGGTGACGCTGTGCAGGCGAACTCCGCGCCGCTCCGCCCCGGGGGCGAGAAGACGGAAGATATGCCGGGCGAGATTTTCCGAGGAGGGATTGCTGCGGTCAAAAGGAGGCGTCCGGTTGAGATCCCGGTGATCCAGGGTCTCCAGCACGGCGTTCAGATCCTGCTTGAGCAGGGAAAAATCAAGGAGCAGCTCGGTGTCCGAGGTCAGGACGTTTCCCTGGACCACGGCTTCCACGGCGAAATTATGGCCATGCGGGGCTTCGCACTTTCCCCGGTAATGCCTCAGGGCATGGCCGGCGGAGAACTCGGAGCGCACCGTCAGCCGCCAACAGGATCTGGACATGCCGCCTCCCTGCGGAAAGGGCGAAAATACCCGCTCCTCCGCTCCAGGGCAAGCAGAATTCCCGCCCCGGAGCGGGCGGCCCGGAACTCTTTCGCTCCCGCCAACCCTTCGCTCCCGCCTTGCCTTTCCCGGCAATCGGTGGCATGACTGCGGCAATGGAAAAACGGTTGCGCCTCCTGCAGGTCGTCAACGTGCGCTGGTTCAACGCCTCCGCCTGGTACGGCCTGTTTTTGTCCCGCCTGCTCAAGGAAGCCGGCCACGAGGTCCTGGTCCTCTGCCCGCCGGGGACGGATTCCCTCCGCATGGCCGAAGGCCTGGGCCTTGACCCTCTGGGGATCGATCTCAACTCCGCCGGTCCTCTGCGCATTCCCTTCCTGCTGCGCGCCCTGAAGGATCTCCTGCGGACCTTCCGCCCCCATCTGGTCAACTGCCACAGGGGGGAGGGCATGATCCTCTGGGGACTGCTCAAGGCCGGGGGCTTCCCCTTCGCCCTGGTCCGCACCAGGGGAGATCAGCGCCCGCCCCGGGGCAACCTGCCCAACAGGCTGCTTCATACCCGCTGCGCCGACGCCGTTATCGTCACCAACAGCCGCGCCTTGCCGGCCTGCGCGCGCCGGCTGGGCCTGCCGCCGGACAGGCTCCACCTCATCGTGGGCGGCGTGGACCGGGAACATTTCCGCTTCACGGAACAGGGACGCCGGGAGATGCGCGCCGCCTGGGGCTTCGCCGAGGACCACCTCGTCGTCGGGATCCTGGGGCGTTTCGATCCCGTCAAGGGGCAGACCGAATGCATCAGGGCCGTGGCCAGCCTCCGGGCAGGAACGGACAACGCCCCCTGGCGCCGCAAGCTGCGCCTCCTCCTGGCCGGTTTTCCCGCGGGTCTTTCCCGCGAGTTTCTGGAAAGCCGCCTGGCTGAAGCGGGCCTGGACGCGGCCGCCGTCATCAGCGGCAAATGCCCCGACGTTCCCGCCCTGATCAGCGCCATGGACATCGGCCTCGTCGCCTCGCAAGGATCAGAGGCCATAGCCCGGGCGGCCCTCGAAATCATGGCCTGCCGCCGCCCTCTGGTGGGAACGGACGTGGGCGTCATGCCCGACCTGCTGCCCGCGGACGCCCTGGTCCCGCCGGGAGATCCCGCGGCCCTGGCCCGTCTGCTGGAACGGGCCGTCCTCGATATTCCCTGGCGGCGGCGATTGCAGGATGCCCTTGACCGGCGTATGCTCGATCTTTCGGGAGACGCCTTTCTCCACCGGACCCTGGCGGTGTACGCAAAGGCCCTGGCCCGCGCCGCCGTCTGCGCCTGAGGTAAGGACCGGGTCAGGATGCCGGCCCTGAGCAGGAGAACACCCGCACCAAGGAGACGCCCATGAATATTTTGCGTATGACCGACCTTGACCTGCGCGGAAAACGCGTGCTCATCCGCGAGGACCTCAATGTCCCGGTGAAAAACGGCGCCGTCACCAGCCTCGCCCGCATCACCGCCTCCCTGCCTACCATCCGTTTTGCCAGGGACGCCGGGGCCAAGGTCATCCTTCTCTCCCACCTGGGCCGCCCCACGGAA
>JAISNZ010000184.1 GCA_031275955.1 Desulfovibrio sp.
GCGCGCTCAAAAGGGCCAGGAGGGAGGCATCGGAAAATTCCACCAGGGAATGGACCAGGGATTCCTTGTGCACCAGGACGTCAACGGAGGAAAGGGGCAGCCCGTACAGGCGGCCGGCCTCAATCACCTCCAGCCCCTTGTTCATCAGGGTGGCGGAATCCACGCTAATTTTGGCCCCCATGCTCCAGGTGGGGTGGGCAAGGGCCTTTTCGGGATCGACCGTCTCCAGATCCCGCCGGGTCCAGCCCCGGAAGGGGCCGCCCGAGGCGGTGAGGATGAGGCGGGAAACCGCGGCGAAGTCGTGTCCCCTCAGGCATTGGAAGAGGGCGTTGTGCTCGGAGTCCACGGGCAGGATGCGGCTTTTGTTCGCGGCGCAGAGGCGCCGGAGCAGATCCCCGGCCAGAACCAGGGATTCCTTGTTGGCCAGGGCGATGACTTTGCCGGCGGCGGCGGCGGCGGCCGTGGCCCGCAGCCCGGCGGCCCCCGCCTGGGCGGAGACGACCAGGGGGGCTTCCGGCAGCGCGGCGATGGCCGCGTAACCGGCCGGGCCGGAAAGGATCTCCGGCCTGTAGTCCGGCGGCAGCAGGGCGCTAAGTTCCCCGGCCAGGGAATCATCCAGGACGCCCAGGCAGGGGGGGCGAAATTCGGCGGCCTGCCCGGCCAGGAGGCGGATATTCCGCCCTCCGGCCAGGGCCATGACGGGAAAGCGGCGGCGATGCAGCCGGACGACCTCCAGGACGGCGCGGCCGATGGAGCCGGTGCTGCCGAGGACAGCCAGGGCGCGCGGCCAGTGCCGCTCCCAGTCCGGACCAGGCAGGGGGGAGATGTATCCCGCCGTCATGGAGCCCCTGCCAGGGCGCGGGCAAGGAGATAGGCGGGGATGACGAAGAGGATGCTGTCCAGGCGGTCCAGGATGCCGCCGTGGCCCGGAAGCAGGCCGCCGGCGTCCTTGACTTCCGCGGATCGCTTCAGGGCCGATTCAAAGAAGTCCCCCGCCTGGGCCGCGAGATTCAGGAAAAGGCCGAGGCAGAGCCAGCCCCAGAGGGGGAGGGCAGGCAGGCCCTTTGCGGGGGCCAGGGCGCCGGCCAGAAGGCAGAGCAGGGCGCAGGCGGCCAGCCCGCCGGCCGAGCCTTCCCAGCTCTTCTTCGGGCTGACGGAGGGCCAGATTTTGTGGCGGCCGAAGTTGATGCCCACATAGTAGGCGGCGGTATCGGAGACGACGGCCGCGGCGATGATCAGGATTTGTTCCGCCCGGGACAGGGGCAGGGCCAGGACGATGAGCAAGGGGATGTACAGCAGGCCGAAGACCAGGAGGGAATGGTCCTGGATGCGGGCGAAAGGGTTGCCCCGCCCGTAGTCGGACAAAAAGGACATGGCGGCGGCGGCAAAGCCCAGGGTCAGGAAAAAGAGGGGCCAGGCGGGCGAAAAGGCCTGGCCGAGGATCATGCCGCCCCCGCAGAGCAGGCCGCAGCCCTTGAGCAGCGGCTTCCGGCGTCCGGGCCAGAACAGCCTGTAGACCTCAAGGAGTCCGGACAGGACCACGCCAAGGAGCAGGAGGCGCAGAGGCCAGCCGCCCAGGGCCAGACAGCCCCCCAGGGCGGCCAGGAGGGCGATCCCGGTGAACAGCCGCTGGCGTCCGGCGAGAAAGGTCCTCAGGGAGGCTATGCGGCGGCGCGCGTTGAGCATGAGGAGAAACCCCGCTGCGTCAGAAGGAAGGTTCGCTCACTGCGCCGAAGCGGCGGCCTCTGGCCTGAAAGTCCGCGATAGCGGCGCGCAGATCCAGCGGCGTGAAGTCCGGCCAGAGGGTGTCCGTAAAATACAGTTCGCTGTAGGCCGCCTGGAAGAGGAGAAAGTTGCTGGTCCGCAACTCGCCGCTGGTGCGGATGATCAGGTCCGGGTCCGGCTGGCCGGCGGTATACAGATATTCTCCCAGGGTTTCCGGGGTCAGCCCGGCGGGGGCGCCGCCGGCCTCCAGGTAGAGCCGGCAGGCCCGGACGATTTCTTCCCGGCCGGAATAATTGAGGGCCAGATTAAGTTCCATCCGTTCTCCGCGGGCGGTGCGGGCGCGGGCATGGGCCAGGGTCCGGCGGGCGGCGAAGGGCAGGTTTTGCTCTTCTCCGAGGATGCGCAGGCGCACCCCGCGCTTTTCCAGATCCGGAAGCTCTCTGGAGATAAACTGGACCAGAAGGTCGAAGAGAAAACCCACTTCCTGCGCCGGGCGGTTCCAGTTTTCCCGGGAAAAGGCGTACAGGGTCAGGAATTCCAGGCCCAGGTCCAGGCATTCCTGCACAATGCGCCGGGCGGTCTCCGCCCCCGCCCTGTGTCCCTCGGTGCGGGGCAGGCTGCGCTGCGTGGCCCAGCGTCCGTTGCCGTCCATGATAATGGCGAGGTGCCGGGGAAAAGCCGTTGCCGGGGACAGGTTCATTGCAAACTCCGCGCCTGACTGCGCGCCTGACTGCGGGAAAGGGAAAAGACGAATGACTTCTAGCGCGTCGTTCCCGCCGGGTCAAGGCGGAGCTGTGATCTTTTCTCTTGCCAAACGGAGAAAAGGACCCTAAGTACATATGTTTCACCCGGCTCCTGTCCGCCGGGGCGGAGTCAGGCGGCGGATGGAGCCGGCTATGGATTGAAACACAATCAAGCACACCCTGCGGATTCGGTCCGGGGTGCCGGGGATGTGCCCCGGTTGCAGGACCATGGCCCGGGTGGAAGCCTCAACCCAGGAGTTTTTCATGGCCTATGTCAGCATGAAGCAGATGCTGGAAACCGGCGTGCATTTCGGGCACCAGACCCGGCGCTGGAATCCGAAAATGAAGCCTTTTATCTTCGGCGCCCGCAACGGCGTGCACATTATCGACCTGCAGCAGACGGTCAGGCTGTACCGCACCGCCCATGACAAGGTGACGGACACCGTCGCCCGCGGGGGCCGGGTCATCTTCATCGGCACCAAGCGCCAGGCCCAGGAGGCCATCGCCGCCGAAGCCGCCCGCGCCGGCCAGTTCTATGTGGCCAACCGCTGGATGGGCGGCACCCTGACCAATTTCTCCACCATCCAGAAAAGCATCAAGCGCATGGAAACGCTGGAGGCCATGTTCGCCAACGGCAGCGTGAACCGCTACCAGAAAAAGGAAGTGCTCACCCTGCAACGGGAACTGGACAAGCTGAATCTGGTTCTGGGGGGAATCCGGGACATGGAGACCCTGCCCCAGATCGCCTTCGTCATTGATCCGCACCGCGAGGAAATCGCCGTCAAGGAATGCCGCAAGCTGGGCATTCCCCTGGTGGCGGTAACCGACACCAACTGCGATCCTGACGTTATTGATTACATCATTCCCGGCAATGACGACGCCATCCGGGCCATCAAGCTCTTTGTCTCCCATATGGCCGACGCCTGCCTGGAAGGCGAGGCCATGCGCAAGGACGCCGGAAAGGATAAAAATCCGGAGGCCGCCAGGGGAGAGGACGCCCCATCCGCCCCCCGGCCGGAACCGGAGCTGGAGACCGCTGCCCCTGAACAGGGGGAAGCCCTTTTGTAATTCCGGATCAAATCCGCGGACGGCATCCCTGGCGGCTTTGCCGCCAGCGGGCGCGGTCCCGGGAAAACAGGACGCACAGGGGGGAAACCCCCGGAAGGAGAAGGTCATGGCAACAATTACCGCCGGCATGGTCAAGGAACTGCGCGAACGCACCGGCGCCGGCATGATGGACTGCAAAACGGCCCTGACGGAAAACGGGGGCGATCTGGAGGCGGCCATTGACTGGCTGCGCCAGAAGGGTCTTTCCAAGGCCGCCAGGAAGGCCGGCCGGGCCACCTCGGAAGGCCTCATCGGCTGTTTTGTGGGAGAGGGAAGCCAGGCCGCCGCCCTGGCGGAGGTGCAATGCGAAACCGACTTCGTGGCCCGCAACGAGGCCTTCCGGGCCTTCGCCGCCGCCGCCGCCGCCAGGGTTTTCGACAGGAACCCGGCCGACGCCGCGGTCCTGGACGCCCTTCTGGGCGATGAGCTGAGAAACCTCATCGCCACTTTGGGCGAGAACATGTCTTTGGGCCGTTTCGCGCGCCTTGAGGCGCAACAGGGCTGCATCGGCAGCTATGTGCATTCCAACGGCAAGATCGGCGTGCTGGTAGAAGTGCTCTGCCAGAATCCGGCCACGGCCGGCGACCCCGGACTCCTGGAACTGGCCCATAACCTGGCCATGCAGCTGGCCGCGACAGGCGCCGCGGCCCTGGACCCGGCCGGTCTGGACCCGGCCCTGGTGGCCCGCGAGCGCGAGATCCAGCGCCAGAAAACCCTGGATGAGGGCAAGCCCGCCCATATTGCGGACAAGATCGTGGAGGGCCGCATCCAGAAGTTCTACCAGGAGGTCTGTCTTCTGGAGCAAGCGTATATCCGGGACGACAAGGTGCTGATCCGGGATCTTGTCCGGGCGCGGGCCGAAAGCCTTGGCGATGCCCTTCGCGTTGGCCGCTTCGTGCGTTTGCAGCTGGGAGAGGAGACGGCATAGATCCTCCGGGGGCCGCGCGGCCCCCCTTTTTTTCGGAGGCCCCCGGCGGCGCGGTTCCTGTTTTCCGAAGAACCAGCCAGCGGCGGCAACGGGTACGGCCAAGGACCCCATGACCAACCTTTCCTTTCCCCCTGTTCCGGGCATCACCGGGCTGGTGCTCACCCGCGACGGCCAGCGCCTTCTCGGCAGATGTCTGGCCTCCCTGTCCTTTTGCGACACCCTCCTGGTGGTGGATTCGGGCAGCACGGACGCCACCCTGGACATCGCGGAGTCCTTCAACGCCGAAATCCTTTTCCGGTCCTGGGACGGCTTTGACCGCCAGTTTGCCTTTGCCCAGGAGAAGATCCGCAGCCGCTGGTTTTTCATCCTGGACCAGGACGAAATCTGCCCCCCGGCCCTGGGCGGGAAAATCGCCGCCGCCGTCGCCGAGGCCGATGCCTTGGCCGATACCCCCGCCGATACTCCGGTGGCCTTTTCCGTCAACAGGCGCTCCTGGTATTTTGACCGCTTTCTGCGCCACGGCGGCTGGTATCCCGACCCCATTCTGCGCGTCTTCCGCACCGGCTTTGTGGAATTTTTCCAGGACGCCCACATCCACTACCGGCCTCTGGGCTCCCGGCAGCACATCGGCGGCGCGGAGATCATCCATTATCCCTATACAGGCTTTGATCACCAGCTGGCCAAGATCAACCTCTACGCCCAGCAGGGAGCGGCCGATCTGAAGGCCCGGGGCAAGGCCGGAGGCATCCTGCGGGGACTGGGTCACGGCTGCGGCCGCTTTATCCGTATCTATCTGCTCAAGCGCGGATTTCTCGACGGCCGGGCCGGCTTTCTGGCCGCCGCCCACGGCGCCTTCTACGCCTTCTTGAAATATGTCCGGGTCCTGGAGGCCTCCTGGGGAGCCCCCTTTGACCGGGAATAACCTCTTGCTCCGAGGTGGGACATGGCGGATCTCGCATACAGACGCGCCCTGATCAAGCTCAGCGGCGAAGCCCTGGCGGGGGATACGGGTTTCGGGATTAACCCGGAAACGGTTTCAGCGATATGCCGGGAAATCGGGGAAGTGCTGGATCTCGGCCTGCAAGTGGCCCTGGTCGTCGGCGGCGGCAACATCTTCCGGGGCATCTCCTCCTCCGCCAGGGGCATGGACAGGGCCTCGGCCGATTACATGGGCATGCTGGCCACGGTCCTGAACGCCGTGGCCATTCAGGACGCCCTGGAAAAGCGGGGGCATGCCACCAGGGTGCTCTCCGCCATCAGCATGCAGGAGATCTGCGAGCCGTATATCCGCAGGAGGGCTGAGCGCCACCTGGAAAAGGGCCGGGTGGTCATCTGCGCCGCCGGCACGGGCAACCCCTATTTCACCACGGACACGGCCGCGGCCCTGCGGGGCACGGAACTGAAATGCGAGGTCATCATCAAGGCCACCAAGGTGGACGGGGTCTACACCCAGGATCCCCTGAAACACAAGGACGCGGAACGCCTGGACAAGGTCGGCTACCTTGACGCCCTGCAGCGGCAACTGGGGGTCATGGACTATACGGCGATGACCCTCGCCATGGAAAACAACATGCCCATCGTCGTCTGCAGCATGCTGGGAGGCAGCATCCGGCGGCTGATCCTGGGCGAGAGCGTCGGCACGATCAGTTCTTAGGGAAACACTGATTTATTCCCTTGGGGGGGGGGGGGGGGGGGGGGGCGCGGCCCCCCCCCCACCCCCCCCGCCCCCCCCCCCCCCCCCCCACCCCAACCACAAAAAAATAACCTAAGCGGGGGGGGGGGGGTGGGGGTG
>JAISNZ010000192.1 GCA_031275955.1 Desulfovibrio sp.
AAGGACATCGCGCTCCGTCAGGGAGAAACCGTCCCTCTCCACATTGGTGGAGTCGGACAGGAGCAGGGCGGCCCCCTCTCTGCCCACAAAATGTTTGATGCCCGGAAGGTCCGTGCCTATTCCCTCCAGGGGATCCTGCTCCAGTTTGAAGTCCCCGGTGTGGACGACCTTGCCCGCCGGGGTTTCCACCCCCAGGCAGTAGCCGTCAATAATGGAGTGGTAGGCCGGGAAGAAATGGAAGAGCATATCCCCAAGGGAAACTGGTTTGTCCGGGCTGACGGGGATCAGTTTGCAACGATCCAGCAGGCCGTGCTCGCGCAGCTTGTGCTCCACCAGGGCCAGGGTGAAGGGCGAGGCGTAGATGGGCGCGCGCAGGTGCGGCATCAGCCAGGGCAGGGCTCCGATGTGATCCTCGTGCCCATGGGTGAGCACAATGCCCAGAATCTCTTCCCTGTACTCCTGGATGCGTTCAAAGCGCGGGATAATCACATCCACGCCCAAATGATCGTCGCTGGGGAACATCAGCCCGCAGTCCACGATGACCCTGGCTCTGGGGGTACTCCAGACCATGCAGTTCATGCCGATTTCGCCGAAGCCTCCCAACGGGACTATGGTCAGCCAGTCTTCCGGACGGACCGCGGCGTCCCGGCGCTGCCTGGGGGAGAGGCCGAAAATATTGCTGGTATCCATGGGGAACGGGGTCTGCCCTTTTCTGTTGCTTTTGTCCGCAACCTGCCTCCGAAACCCTGTTCAGGGGCGGCGGCGGATCGTCCTGTTCACGGGGCCTGCTCGATGCCGTCCAGGCGCCAGCCGCCGCCGGTTGCCGGGCCGCGGACAAAATGCCAGATCTCGTTGACGGAGATTTTTTCGCCCTGATCCCGGCCCTTGGGATTTTCCTGGAGAATCGCGCTGAAGGCGACATCCACCCGCTCCTCCTCTTCCCGGCGGACAAGGCCGGTCAGGACGGCCGTCACCAGAAGGATCTCCACAGAACCCGGCGTGGGGTCCTGTTCCGCCTGCCGGCGCAGGAGGTCCATCATTTCCGCAGTGGCGAAGGGCTTCAGATCCTCCAGGTCCCTGGCCGCCCAGGAGGTCTGCAGGCGGGAATAGAGCAGGCGCGCGCCGTCAAGAAATTCCTCCAGGTCAAAGTCCGCCGGCACGACAACGCCCCGGGCCACGGAATCGGAAGAGGGCCGGGTTCCGGGCAAAGGTCCGCCTCCCCCGGATCCGGAAGGCGCCGGGGATTCCGGCTGGCTGCTGCGCAGAGAGTCCCACAGCGCTCTGGCCCGCTGCTGCATCGCCTCGCTCTCCTGCTTGCTGCCGGGGTCCAGGTACCTGCCCCAGCCCTTGCCCCCGGCATCCCGATCCTCTTCCTCCTCTTGTCCGGAGGAATCCACAGACCGGGCGTCCGGGGAGGAATCCCGGTGGAGACGATAGTCTCCGCGCAGATCCCCGGGGGTGACGCGGGGTTTTTTCCCGTCGGAGGATTGCCGGCGGGAGCGCAGGGAACGCAGGAGGGGAACGCCCACAGCGAAGAGCAGAAGGAAATCGGGCAGCCCCGGCCCGTGAACGGGATAGCCGAACAGAACCCCCCCCACATAGGAACCGACGAAGACTTGCTCCCAGACGGAAGGGGCGTCGCCGGCGTTTTCCTCGTCCGGGCTGGAAAGTCCGCTCCCGCCGTCCCGGCTGCCGTCATTGGCGGCCAGAAGCTGCCCGGAAGCCGCCTGGGCTTTTGCCTGGCAGGGAAAAAACCCGGCTGGGCAAAAAAGAAGTCCCCAACAGAGAACAAGGCGGAAGAGGGATTTTCGGACGGACACGGGAAAAAAGGGATACATGGGGCACGCTCCACCGCGCCGCCGGCAGGACAGGCGGAAAAAGCCCGTGTTCCGAAACGGCGCATATTCTCTCTCTATACGGGATCTTCCCGGAAAAGCAAGGACGGCCTCCGGCCGGAGGAGGCGGGTGTCCCCTCAGCGCAGATCCTGCAACCGGACGAGGCGCACGGCGGTATTGCGGCTGTGCTGCCATTCCTTGAGGGCGGCGAGGGTTTCCGGAAGCGGGTGGCCGATGGCGATGCTCCGCCCCCTGCGCAGGGCGATGCGCTCCGCCTGTCTGAGCTCGGCGAGAATGGCCTTCCGGTGGGGAACATCATCAAGAAAGACATCGCGGCTGAAGGTCGTGACCCCGAGACGCCTGCCCAGATCGGCGAAAACGCTGTTTTTGTGGGTCAGGCTGTCTAGAAGGAACAGGTTATGTCTTTTGAGGACAAGGGCAACGGCGGCGGTGCCGGATCTGTCCTGGGTGAAGCGGGAACCCATGTGGTTGTTGAGGCCGGCGGCATGGGGAACGGCAGAGATGCCGGCTTCGACGAGGGAGGCGATCCTTTCGGGGGGCATGGAGGAAAGAAGGGCGCGGGGACCGGGGAAGACGCGGGGATACCCCAGGGGCTCCATGGGGTAGTGAACGAGGATTTCCCCGCCGGCCTTGTGCACGGCCTCCGCTCCCTCGCGGACATGGCTGCCGTGGGGCCAGAAGGCGAAGGTGACGGGGTAGTCAAGGGCAAGGAGGGCAGTGATGGCGGACATGTTTTCCCCAAGATCGTCAATGACGATGACCATTCTGGCCTGCGCTCCGGCGGGGGGAGGACGATCTCCGGGAGGGGGAAGATCCTGTAAATCGGCAAGGGCGCCGGCCACGGCGTTTTCCGCCGCCTCCGTCAGGACAGGCTCGGGGGTTCCGGGGGGAGAAGCGTCGCGGGGCAAAGGTTCGGCAAGGGAGGCGGTTTCCGGGGCGCGTCCTTTCTGCAGAATATGGCTCAGGCCGATGACGCCCGCTGCGGCCAGGAGCAGGCCAAGCAGAAAAGCCGCCAGAAAGGGAAAGAACAGGGAATCCTTTTCCCGGCTTTTACCCCGGCGGGGAATTCCGCCGGCGGCGGGCAGGCGCCGCGCGGCCTTTTTTTTGCGGGGTCCGGCTTGGGAAGGCGGGGGAACCATGCGGAGCGGGCTTACCGTTCCGCCCGCACTTCGCTGATTTTCGGCAGGCTCCGGACCATTTGCAGGGCCAGGCGCAACTGGTTGTCATTCTCCAGGAATGTTTTGACCTCGTCTTCCACCAGGGTGGCGCGGGCGGCGGAGTCTTTAGCCGCTGACTTCCTGCCGCCGTTTTCCAGGTGGCGGGAAAGATCTTTTTCCCGGGTGCTGAAGCGGGGAATCTTTTCCCCTTCCTCCCTGGGAGGCTCGAAGGGGATTTCCAGATCCGGCACAATGCCTTCCGCCTGAATGGAGCGGCCGCTGGGGGTATAGTAAAGGGCGACGGTGAGCTTGATGGCCGTGCCGTCACCCAGGGGGACGACATTCTGGACGGATCCCTTGCCGAAGGAACGCTCGCCCAGAATGACGGCCCGTTTGTGATCCTGCAGGGCTCCGGCCACGATTTCCGAGGCCGAGGCGGTGCCGGAATTGACCAGCACCACCATGGGGCAGGCGATATCCGGGGAAGATCTGCCGGCCTCATAGCTTTCCATGATTTCACCGCCGCGTCCGCGCATGCTGACGATGACTCCCCTGGCCAGAAAGACATCGGCAACGGACACGGACTGCCTGAGAAGGCCGCCGGGATTGTTGCGCAAATCCAGGACAATGCCCTTGATGGCGGCCTTTTTGCCCATGCGCGTCAGGGAGTCGGTGAGTTCCTCGGTGGTGCGGTCGCTGAAACGGGTCAGACGGACCCAGAGGAATCCCTCCTCATCCAGAAAGCGGGTCTTGACGCTGATCAGGGGAATCGCCGCCCGGATGATGCGCAGGGGGAGCGGAACCTTGTCCTCCTTGTGCAAAATCAAAAGCTCCACCTCCGTGCCCTCGGCCCCCCGGATCTTGGAAACAGCCTCCTGGGTGGTCATATCCTGGGTGGGCTGGCCGTCCACGGCCAGAATAAGGTCGCCCGCCCGGAGTCCGGCCTTGAAGGCCGGGGTGTCCTCAATGGGAGAGACGACGATGATCTGGTTGTTTTCCGTGGAGATTTCAATGCCGACGCCGAAAAATTTGCCGGAAGTGGTTTCCTGCATTTCTTTGAAGTCGGTTGCATTCAAAAAGGTGGAATGGGGATCGAGTTCCTGGAGCATACCCTTGATGG
>JAISNZ010000254.1 GCA_031275955.1 Desulfovibrio sp.
GGCGGAGCCCCGATAAATCAGCGCTTCCTTAGTTTTTCCCCGCCGGCGCCGCGAAGTGATCAAAGCCGGACAGGGCGGCGAGGGAAAGGGGCGCGCCGTTGCAGAAAAAGAGGGAGTCCTCCCGGACCCGTCCCAAAAGGCGCGCGGCTGGGACAGCCTCTCGCGCCAGGGGCCAGCAGGATTCCGGGCAGGAGCCGATCAGGGCGTAATCCTCCCCGCCCGCGAGAAAGATGTCTTCTGGGGCTATGCCCTGGCGCCCGGCCTCCCGGCGAACTTCTTCGGGAATGAGGCCGGGGTCGATGCGCAGATCCGCGCCCGAACCGGCCAGGAGGCGGGGCAGGTCCCGGGCCGGGCCGTCTGAACAGTCCATGAGGGAAAGGGCTGGTTCCCGGCGGGCCAGGCGGGCCAGGGCCTGACCCTCGGCCAGAAGGACAGGGGGATCGAGATGGGCGGCGCAGGAGGCCGGATAGCGGGAAAGGGCCTCCCGGCCGAGGGCTTCCAGGGCCTCGAGACCGACGCGGGCCAGCCCGGCCTCACCGATGAGGAAAAGGCAGTCCCCCGGCCTGGCCCGGCCCCTGGCGGGAAAGGGAGCGCCCTCGGCAACGGGCGCTCCCCAGACCGTAAGGCAGAACCCCAGGCACGGCCCCCGGGACAGATCTCCCCCGGTGAGGACGATGGCGCAGGCGCGAGCCTTTGCGGCCATTCCGGCCAGGCAGTCGGCCAGGGCGGCGCGGGAGAGCCCCTCCGGGAGGAGAAGGCCGAGGGAAAAGCCCAGGGGAACGGCCCCCACGGCGGCCAGATCGCTCACAGCCGCGCTCAGGGCCTTGGCTCCGGCCTCGGCCGGAGTGAAGTAGGCGGCCCGAAAATGGACGTCCTCCAGAAAATAATCCGTGGAAAGGGCCAGAGATCCGGAGGAAAGGGAAAGGGCCGCGCAGTCGTCATCGCGCTCCAGCCGGAAATGCTCGGACCTTTCCGGAAACAGGGCATTGATCAGGGCCAGGCAATCCTCTTCCGAGGCCGGGGCGGCCCTGTCTCCGGCATGGAGGCTGTTCCAGGGGTGGCCCCTCACGGAGTTTGCTCCAGGATAAGATAGGGGGCCAGGACAACCTTGAGGCCGAGGCCGGGAAAATGCACCCTGTACCTGTCGGGAGGCAGAAACTGGACGATCTTTCCCCGGCCGAAGATTCTGTGCCGGCAGAAGCCGAGCCGCCCGGGAGGGCTGGCCGGGCCATCCGGCAGATCAACGGGAGGCTCCCCTTCTTCCGGCTCTTCCGGGGGAAGGGTGGCCTTTCCCGGCGCCAGGGACTCCTCCCGCCGCAGAGAGGCGCGGATCTTTTCCGTCAGGCCGCCCGTGGGGTTTTCCCGCCATTCGCTGAACAGTGAAGGGGACATTCCGCGCAGGAAAGGACTGGGCACGGAAGGGATGGTCCCGCCGCTGTTCCGATCATAAAGGGAGGAGGGAACATAGAGATCCAGGACCTCCCTGGCCCGGGTGCAGGCGACATAGAGCAGGCGGCGTTCCTCCTCATAGTCTTCCGGGCGGATCAGGGCATGGCGGGAGGGAAAGCGGTCCTCCACCAGATCGAGGATCAGGACGGCGGACCATTCCAGCCCCTTGGCCGAATGGATGGTGGACAGGATCAGGCTGTCGCCTTCCGCCTCCTCGCGCAGGGGGTCATCCAGGGAGAGGTCGGCCAGGAAGAGATCCGCGTCCTCGTAAGCCGAGGCGATCTGGACAATCTGTTCCAGTCCCTGGAGACGGCGGGGATAGTCGTCGGGATAGACCAGCCTCAGGCGGGGGGCGTAGTGTTCTATGACCCGGGAGCACAGGGAGGCGGGAGAATCGTCCGCCAGGCGCATGGCGGAAATGAAGGCCAGATCCTCGCTCAGGTCCGGATAGCGGGCCGCAGCGGCGGCCAGGGCGGTTTCGTCGCCCGCCAGGAGGATGCGGTGGAGCTTCAGGCAGGTTTTGGGGCCGATGCCCTGGCAGAGTCCGGCCATGCGGGCGAAGGCGGTGAAGTCCAGGGGGTTGAGGATAAGGCGCATAAAGCTGACGGCATCCTTGATATGGGCGGCCTCGGCATAGCGGATGCCGCCATGCTTGCGAAAGCGCAGGCCAAGCTTGTTCAGATGTACTTCCAGGGCATAGGAGTGAAAGCCGGCCCGGAAAAGGACGGCGATTTCCCCCGGCTGGTAGATGCGGCAGAGTTCCACCAGACGGGCGGCCACAAGGGCGGCCTGACTGCGGTCGGAGATGGGGCGGATCAGATTCGGTTTCAGGCCCCCGGATCGCCGGGTATAGAGACGCTTGGCGAAGCCTTCGGAGGCGTGTTTCAGGATGGCGTTCCCCAAATCCAGGATCGGCTGGACGGAACGGTAGTTTTCTTCCAGCCGGATCAGCCTGGTCTGGGGAAAAAGGTCGGGAAAACGCAGGATGTTGCGCACATCGGCCCCGCGAAAGGCGTAAATGGATTGGGCGTCGTCGCCCACCGCCATGATGTTGCCCGAGCTTTCGCGGTCCAGGCGCGGCGACTCCCCCGCGAGGGTCCCGGCGGACTTCAGGGCGCGCACGGTTTCCGGGGAAAGACCGGCCACCAGGGCGGCCAGACGGGCCTGGACCGGGTTGGTGTCCTGGTATTCGTCCACCATGAGGTGGGAATGGCGGGCGCGGCACCAGGACAGGACCTCGGGCCGGGAAAGAAGGGTCTCTTCCAGCAGGAAGAGCAGATCGTCGTAATCCAGAAGGTTCTTTTCCCGCTTGTAGACGGCGTAAGCCCGGCCCATTTCCTCCATGGCCCCGGCATGGGGCAGGAGATGGGAGGCCTCCCGGCCGAGAACGGCCTCCAGGGAAAGTTCCTTGTTGCGGCTCTTGCTGAGATGGGCCTGAATGCTCTGGTTTTTGGGAAAACTGCGGTCTCCCTTCCCGGCCTTGAGGGCCTCCCGGCAATGCTGCAGGGCGGCCAGGACATCGGAATTGTCCATGATGGTCAGGCGGGGGGCATAGCCCTCAGGCGGGAAGACGCGCAGAACGGAATAGGCGTAAGCATGGAAGGTGCCGCCCTGGGTGGCGGAAAAGTCCCCGTCCGGAAGGCTGACGCCGCTCAGGAGCATCCGGGCGCGATCCAGCATTTCCGTGGCCGCCTTGCGGGTAAAGGTCAACAAAAGAATGGAGGAGGCGGGAACGCCGGACTCCACAAGCTGGGCCAGGCGGTAGATGATGGTCCGGGTTTTGCCGCTGCCCGCCCCGGCAATGACCAGGACCGGTCCGTCCAGGGTGGTGGCGGCCTCAAACTGGGCGGGATTCAGGGCCTTTGCGTAGTCGATCATGGGGACGGAGGATCCGGATGTCAGCTGGCGGGCGGCGGATTCCGGAAATCTTTTCAGGCCGCAGACTGTTTTGCGCGGATAAGCTCCAGGAGTTTGACGCTAAGGTTTTGCAGATCCGGCTTTACGAACTGGGCGTCCGCGCCCACGGACTTGCCCTTGTGCTCCAGGGAGTGGGAAATCAGCGAGGAAAAGAGGGCCACCGGCAGGCTTTTCAGCTCCGGGTCCTCCTTGATTTGACGGCACAGGGTCAGGCCGTCCATGCGCGGCATCTCGATGTCGGTAATGACCGCCTGCAGGGTCTGCCGGATGGACGTCCCCGCGTCCAGCGCCTTCTTCTTCATCCCCAGGAGCTTTTCCCAGGCATCTTCGCCGCTGACGGCCTGGATAACGACAAACTGCCCCGACTTCTCCAGAAGCTGCTTGACCAGCTCGCGCACATTGCCGGAATCATCCGCATGGAGAATGGTATAGGTCTGCGCCGTCTCCAGGAGTTCTCCCGGAATCTTGTGAAAACGGATGGCCAGGGCGGGGTCCAGGTCCGCCACCACGTTTTCCATGTCCAGGATGAAAACCACCCGGCCCTCCAGACGCACCACTGCGGTGATGGAGTTGTGGCTGATGTTCTGAAGAAAGATCCCCGGCTCCTCGACATCGTTCCAGCTCAGGCGGTGAATGCGGGTAACGCCGGAAACGAGGAAGCCGGTGACGATGCCATTGAACTCCGTGACCACGATCTTGGACTCCTCGGTGGAGGCGGTGCTTGTCTTGCCAAGATAGCGCGCGAGATCCACCAGGGGCACGATCTTGCCGTCCCGATGGGGAAAAGCCCCCAGAACCGAGGCGTGCCGCATCTGGGGCATGGCCGTGGTCGGCTGCATGCGGATAATTTCCACCACCTTGGCCACGTTGACGCCGTAATGGCCCCGGTATCCGGGCTCATCCAGATAAAATTCCACTATTTCCAGCTCATTGGTTCCAGATTCCAGGAGAATGTTGGTCTGCGCCATGAAAGTCTCCACATTCCGCCGGTTGAAGTGCGGGATTTGTCCAGACCCTTTCCCCGGCGCGAAGGGCAGGCTTTTTTCCCCATTACCGCCTAAGAGCTTACCCCTTAAGTGTCGATTCGGTCAAATGGTCTTTCGCGCCGCTTTCAGGGGACAAAAAAATTGCAAAGGCTCTGTTATAAAAATGTGCCCAAAAAACCTTAGGCCGATACAAGGGCGGTATAGCATTTTGCCCTCATAAGGCTACCCTCCCTATCCATAACTTATCCATAAAAGGACAAGCGGGCATCCATTTTTTGGATAACCGCTTGTTATTATTTGGCGCGCCAGGAGGGATTCGAACCCCCGGCCAACTGCTTAGAAGGCAGTTGCTCTATCCGACTGAGCTACTGGCGCATATCAATGAAATCAGCTTATTATAATACATTTTTATCCGGTACATTTTGTTGCCCTAATTTTTTGCCATAAATTTCTGTCTTGGGCAACGCTTCCACAGCCTTCTTTTTTTTCTGCGCGTCCGCTATGTGCTGTCTGATTTCCCTTGTCCGCATGGCGGGACCATTATATCCTCTTGCCGCCAGTTCCCGCCGAAGGAGAAAAAAACAGCCATGCCCGCCGCGATCGCAACCAGTTTCAGCGCCGCAAATCCTGGAGTCTATTTCAAAAACGGTCAATGGCTCGACGCCGCCCAAGGTTCAGCCCTGCCGCCTCCGGACGCGGCCCGCTCCGGGACCATGGCCTTTTCCATCCTGGCCGCCCACAGCGCAAGGCCGGACAGCGACCCGCTCCAGCTGACCTTTGACGCCCTGGTCTCCCACGACATCACCTATGTGGCCATTATCCAGACGGCCCGCGCCAGCGGCCTGAAAGCCTTCCCCCTGCCCTACATCCTGACCAACTGCCACAACAGCCTCTGTGCCGTGGGCGGCACCATCAATGAGGACGACCATCTCTTCGGTCTGTCGGCCGCC
>JAISNZ010000006.1 GCA_031275955.1 Desulfovibrio sp.
TTTCCAAAATGCTGCGGACGCGGCCGCCTTTGCCCGGATGACCCTCCAACGCCCCCAGAAGGAACAAACCATGCGCAAGGAAACCGTACTGCTCAGCCAGCAGGACATCATCTCCCTGATCACCATGAAAGACATCATCGAATGCGTTGACAAGACCTTTCAGGGGCTCGGCGACGGCACCGTAATCAATCCGACCAAGGTGCTTCTCAACCTCGGCGAAACGGCTCCCTGGCCTCCGTATGAAGGATACATGAACGCCATGCCGGCCTATGTCGGCTGGTGCGACATCGCGGGCCTCAAATGGGCGGGCGGTTTTCTCGGTGAACGGAAAAAGGCCGGCCTGCCGTACATCACCTCCATGATCCTGCTGCTGGACCCGCATCTCGGCGAATTCCGGGCCGTCATGGACGGCGCCTTCATCACCAACATGCGCACCGGCGCGCAAACGGCAATAGCCCTCAAATATATGTACAAGAAGGGCAAAAATATTCGCCTCGGCCTGTACGGCGCGGGGGTGCAGGGCCGCACACAGACGATGGCCGTCTCTGAACTTTACGACATCACCGAACTGAAGGTCTATGACCTCAATCAGGCCGCCGCGGAACTCTTCGCCGAAGAAATGAAAGGGTACGTCAAGGGCGAAATTTCCGTCCTGAAAACGCCAGAAGCCGCCTCCGACGCTGATGTCTGCGTTCTTGTCACCCAGGCCCAGGACGCCTTTTTCCAGTATCCCTGGTTCAGGCCGGGCATGTTCCTCTTCCCCATGGGATCGTACCAGGAATGCTCGGATGAATGCATCCGCAGGGCCGACAAGATTGTGGTCGATCATCCGGGGCAGGCCCTGCACCGGGGAGCCCTGGGCAAACTGGGCGAAGCGGGCGAAGTGACCGAGAAGACCCTGTTCGCCACCATAGGGGAGCTGGCCGCGGGCAGGAAGGCCTTCACCGCTGCGGACGCCAGGGATCGTGTCCTCTGCGTCCCCATCGGCACGGGATCCATGGATGTGGGCGTAGCCCATCTGGTCTGGCAGCGGGCCAGGGAAAAAGGCGTCGGCGGCTCCTTCGCCTTTCTCTGAGGCCGCCTTTTGATCCGGAATGAAAACAACACGCTTCTGGAGAAAGTCATGCCGCGGAACCCCTGGAAAACAACACCCCCGGACGGCGCCGGCGACCGTCTGATGAGCCTTTTTGACTCCCTCGGACCGATCATGACCGGCCCGTCAAGTTCCCACACGGCCGGCGTCCTGCGCATCGGACGCATGGGCCGGCAGTTTGCCGGAGGGGACCCGGAGGCCATTGAATTGCGCTTTTACGGCGCCCTGGCCCATACCTACAAAGGCCACATCAGCGATTCCGCCATTGTGGGCGGCCTGATCGGGCTGAAGGAAGACTCCCCGGAACTGGACAAGGCTCCCGAACTTGCGGCGGCGCGAGGCATCCCCGTATCCATCGTACCCAATCCCGATTCAGAGACAAATCCCAATACCGTGGACATGCGCCTGACCAAGGGCGGCCGGACCCTGAAAGTCGTGGGCATCTCCGTGGGCGGCGGCGAAATCCGGATGTCGGAGCTGGACGGCTTCCCCTTGCGCCTCTTCGGCAACGAAGACGCCCTGCTCATTGAGGCGGATTGCGAACTCGCCTTCGGGACCCTGAAAAGAATCCTGGGGGACCGGCTCCTGCATATCCTGCGCGAAAGCGTGAATAACCGCTTTTTGTATACCTGCGTACTGCGCCTGCCCGCCTCCCCCGAGCAGGCGCGCACCGCCGCCGCCCTGGAAGGGGTTGCGCGCGTTTTCCCCCTGAGCCCCATTTACGACTACAAACTCGTGGACGCGAAACCTCTTGTCTCCAGCGTCGAGGATCTGCTCACCCTCTGCAGGGAGAGAAACGGCGCCATCCCGGAAATGGCCATCGCCTTTGAGCAGAAGCGCAGCGGTCTTGATCGGGCGGGCGTTCTCCGCCTCGCCGCCAGGATCTGGGACACCATGACGGCTGCGGTCAACGCGGGCATCAGGGGCGACAACCGCCTGATCGCCGGGTTCATGCCGGGTGACGACGGCGCGAAGGTCCTGCGCCTTGTGGAGCGCGGCGGGAATGTTTCCGGGCAGACCATGGGCACGGCTGTGGCCCGGGCCATTGCCACCATGGAGTATAACGGCTGTATGGGCTGCGTGGCTGCCGCTCCGACGGCCGGGGCCTGCGGAGTGATGCCCGGCGCCCTCCTGACTGTGGCCGAAAACCTCGGCTCCGGGCTGGAGGAAATTCATCAGGCCCTGCTGGCAGGGGCGATGCTGGGCGTTCTGATCGCCATGCGCGCCCCCGTTTCCGGCGCCCTGGGCGGATGCCAGTCGGAAATCGGCGTGGCTTCGGCCATGACAGCCGCCTCTCTGGTGCAACTGGCCGGCGGCAGCCCCGAGGCGGTGGCCCAGGGAACGGCCCTGGCCCTGAAGGGCATTCTGGGTCTGATTTGCGATCCTGTGGCCGGACCCGTGGAAATTCCCTGCATCAAGCGCAACGCCATGGGCGTGGGAAACGCCCTGGCTGCCGCGGATATGGCCCTGGCTGGGGTCCGAAGCGCCATTCCCCCGGATGAGGTCATCGGCGCCCTGGTCAACACCCAGCGCCTCCTGCCCAGGGAGCTCAGAGGAACCCTGAGCGGAGGCCTTGCTTCCACAAAAACGGCCCGCCACCTGAAGGATCTCTGGCAGAAAAAACTGGCGGCCAGGACCTGAGCGATTTTCCCTTCCGCCCAGCGGCGTTTGCGCGTTCCCTCCGGGGTCATGGGCTCCGCCCCGGACCCCGGAGGGAGGCATGAGGCCTCCCGGACCACCTCAGGACAAAAGACAATCTCAGCCTTTCCCAAGCGGATATCCCCTTTTTTCCGCCCCTGCCCTTAACACGGATTGTATCCTGCCGATAAATGCGCTAGGATCATAGCCTGCTATTTCTCAAGCAGCCCCTGGAAAGCTGTGGAGAGCAGGCAATGCGATTTCTTCCGGCCTTTGAGGTGTGGTGGTTGCCATGGCGCAGAGTGCTCCTGACGCGCAGGACGCTTCCGAATCATTCCCGCGGCATCTTTGCGCGCCGCATTCCCTCCTGCTTGCTTTCGGACTGTGTCTGGCGGCTGTAGGGCTTGCGCTCTACGTCTCCTATGCCGCCCGCGCCGCGGATCTCAAAGAGCGGACCTTGCTCCTCCTGGACTCCGTCCGGATTGGCCTGAACGAAGAACTGCGCCAAACACAGATCTGGGCGGAGAGGGCCGCTGAACTCCTCACGGGAACAACCCTCTCCGGTCCCCTGGTGGACGCCTATTCTCTGCTCTGGCCGAATGTGCGGCTGTCTTTTTATGATCAGAGCGGAAACCTTCTCGGTCAAAAATCCAGGGCGCCCTCTCCCCCGGAGGAGCCCTCCGGCGGAAAATCCGGCCTGATCCGCAGGGCGGCGACAGGCGCGGCCGCGGCCGCATTCATCAACGTCAACGCGGAAATCCGCCTCATCGCCGCCGCCAGAACCGCCGACGACGACGCGCACATCGTCCTTGTTTCCCACCCCCTCTCCCCGGATATGCTCAGCCGGATCAAGTCCCAGATCGGCGCGGATATCGCCGTTCTGGCCCCTGACCTTTTCGAAAACTTTCACCAGGTGGGGACCTTTTCCGGAATCGACGCCTCCCCGGAAACGCTTCAACAGTTCCTTTCCAGCCGATCGGGACCCGTTTTCGCCGACATCCCCCTGGGGGGACGCCTCCGCCCGGCGGGCATCACCCGTCTGGACGGAACGGAGGGAACGGATACGACCATCCTTGTGGTTGCGCCGCAAAAGGAAAAGGCGGCGGCAGATCCTGACCCCGCATCCCTGACCGTGGCCGCCACAGCCGCCTTCTGCCTCTTTCTTCTCCTTTCCTATGCTGGCTATCGGCGGGAAAAGCGCACGGGAAAATCCCTGGCCTCGGATCTGAAGCGTTTTATCCTCCGGGGGACCGTTGACGCGGGAACCTCCCTGCCGGTCTCCCTGTACGCGACCCTCCGGGAAATCAGGGCCGACCTTGCCGCCGCCAGGGCCCTGGCCGGCAAGGCCCTTGAAGAACGCAACGAGGCCCGCCGGATGCTGGAAAAAAACGCCGACGCCCCCGCCCGCCAGGACGGAGGCGGCTTCCGAACTTTTTTTGAAGACGCCCAGACCGGATTCTTTCTCATGCGCGCGGACGGCGATTTATTGCAGGTCAACCAGAGCTTTGCCCTCCTGCTGGGTTATGAATCGCCCGCCCATATCACCAGCGAAAAAACCTCCCTGCCCGATCTGTTCTCCAACAGGGAAGAGGCCGGCTCCTTTCTGAGCCTGATGCAGGAATTTCCGGGCCGATCCCTGGCCGTGACC
>JAISNZ010000072.1 GCA_031275955.1 Desulfovibrio sp.
CCCCCTGGGGGCCACCCTGGACCTGGCCCGCTTTCTGCTCGGCGGAATTTTCGGCCCCCCCGCCTCCAGGGAAAAAGGGCCGGGAGCCGCGCGCACAAAGGACTCTCCTCCGGCGGAGGAGCCAACGCCCCTGCCCCGAACCCGCAAACGGGTCAAATACCTGATTCTGGCCGCCATTCTGGGGGCGGCCCTGGCAGGAGTCAACCTGATCTTCTGGGCCTCGCCCCTGCCCCTGGCCACCCGCCTGTACGCCCTTGTCCTGCATCCCCTGGCCCTCCTTAGCGGGCACGAACTGCTCCCCCTGGGACAGTTCGTCCTCGCCCCGCTGGATCCGCCGGGTCTCGCCTATGCCCAGATCCCCCTCCGCCGTTTCGACACCCTGGGCTTCGTGGCCGCCTTTTTCGCCGCTCTTTTCCTGCTGGAACGGATCCGGCCCCGTTTCTGGTGCCGCTGCTGCTGTCCGGCCGGGGCCCTGCTGGCCCTGTGTTCCCTGCGCCCCCTCTGGCGGCGCCGGGCGCGAACCTGCATCCGCTGCGGCCGCTGCGCCGGAGAGTGTCCCACAGGGGCCATCGCCCCCTCGGGTTTTCCCACGCAGCACGCGGAATGCATCGTCTGCCGGAAGTGCCTGGATGTCTGCCCAGCGCGGGGGACGGTCTTCGCCTTCAGGCAGGGAGAGGCCGGAGAGCGGAAGACCGGGGAGGAAGGAAGGGAGGCCGCCGGGCGGACGCTGCCTTCGCGCCGGGCCTTCCTGGCCGCGACCGGAAGCGGGGTTGTCCTGGCGGCGGTGGACATGTCCGGGGCGCGCAGCCTGCTCGGCGGCGAGCCGCACGGCCTTCTCTGGCCCGCGTCCTGCATCCGGCCGCCGGGGTCCCTGCCTGAAGCGGATTTTCTGGCCCGCTGCATCCGTTGCGGCCAATGCATGAAAGCCTGTCCCACCAATGCCCTCCAGCCAGCCTGGCTCGGGGCCGGGCCCGGGGGCATGTTCAGTCCCCTCCTGACGCCCCGGCGCGGACCATGCGAGCCGGAGTGCCGCGCCTGCGGCGAACTCTGCCCCACCAGGGCCATCCTTCCCCTGCCCCCCGAGGAAAAATGCTGGGCCAAGGTGGGCACAGCCGTGGTCGATCCCGGCCGCTGTCTGGCCTGGGCGGAAGGGCGGCGCTGCGTGGTCTGCGAAGAGGTCTGCCCTTACGGCGCCGTGGCCACTCTTCAGGACTCCAGGGCGCGCTTCGACCTGCCGGTTCCGGTGGTCAGGCCCAAGCGCTGTTTCGGCTGCGGCTACTGTGAATATTACTGTCCCGTGCGCGTGCCCGCCATAACGGTTCAACCCCTGGGAGCCCTGCGCCTGGCCGATGCCCGCTATGCCGCCGCCGGGCGATCCGCCGGCCTGCTGCTCCTGCCCGCCGAAAAGGAGCAGGCCTCCGGGGAGGCCCCGGAAGATCTGCCCGAGGGCGCCCTTCCGCCGGGATTTACCCGCTGAGGCGGGTTGACAAGCCCTTCAAGGAGGATGATGATGATAACCGTCTCCGTCTTCCGGCGAAGGGCATCCCCGCAAAAGGCGGGCGCCGCCCCCCGGCCCCCTGTGGCCCCCTGAAGGCAGGAAGAGATTCCCCGGGCGCGGGGCGAAGGCCCGCGCGGGAAAAAATTTTTGCCGTCTCCTCTCCGGGTTCAGAGGAGCGCTTTGCGGCGGAAGGAGCATATATGTGGATCTTCGGTCTGTTCTGCGTCCTTTTTGCGGCTCTTTTCAGCCTGCTGGCCCTCGGCGGCCACCTGTACGGCTTCTCCTCCCCGTTCCTTTCCGGCCTGGCCTGCCTTGCGGCCCTGGCCTGCCTGCCGATCCTTCTCGTCATCCGGAGCAATCTCCGGCGCGGCGCTGACGCCCTCGGCGAATATGCGCGGGCGATCCGCGAGGCCCCCGCCTCCGATCCGCCGCCCGCCGGCGGGAGCGCCCTTTTCCCTGGAGCGCCCGGCCTTGCGCAGGAGCTTCAGGCCCTGCGCGCCTGCCTGCTGGAGTGGCGGGAGCGGACCTTGGAGAAGGAATCCAGGATCCGGGAACTGGATCAGGCTCTGGCCCAAAGCGCCAAGGCCGCCGAAGAACAGCGGCGGCATTTCCTGGCCACGGAAACCCGGCTGCGCGATGTCGCCGTCAAGGCGGCAAATTCCTGCGATGCCCTCGCCGGAGGCATGCGCGGCCTTTCGCGTATGGTGGCCGAGGTGGGCAACGGGGCGGAGATCCAGCGCTTTCGTCTCAATGAGACAGCCGACGCCATGGAACAAATCGCAGCCAGCGTGCGGGCGGTGACGGCCAGCGTCCACCTCGCCTCGGAACAGGCGGAGGGGTCGCGCGCCAAGGCCCAGACAGGGGCGCGGGAGTTGCGGGACGCGGTGAACGACATCGAGCACGTCAAGGGCGTTACCCTTGCCCTGCGCGAAGCCATGGGAGAGATGGAGGAGAAGACCCGCAACATTCATTCGGTCATGGGCGTTATCAGCGAGGTTGCCGATCAGACGAATCTGCTGGCGCTCAACGCGGCCATTGAGGCGGCGAGGGCAGGGGAGGCCGGGCGCGGCTTCGCCGTTGTCGCCGACGAGGTGCGCAAGCTTGCCGAAAAAACCATGCTGGCCACCAGCGAAGTCCACCAGGTCCTTTCCGGCATCCAGGAAAACGCGAGCCGCAACAAGCAGTCCGTGTCCGAGGCGGCGGACGCCATCGTGCGCAGCGCCGGGCGCGCTTCCCGCGCCGGAGGCGTGATGGATCAGATTGTCATGGAACTGGAGTCCACCGCCGTGCAATTCGGCAGTATCGCCAAGGCGGCGGAGGAGCAGATGGACGGCACTTCCCGGACCAATGAAGCCCTGGAAAGCATTTCCGCCGTTGCCGCCGATACCGCCGACCAGATGCAGCGCTTCACGACGCAGTTGATCCGGATTACGGACGACAGGGAGGAACTGGAGGACATCCTCCGCTCCTTCGCCTTTGACGAGGCGGCGGCCGGGGAAGGCGGCCGCCTGATGGTCTGGACGCCGGATCTGGATACCGGCATCGAACTCATCGACAATCAGCACAAGATGCTCTG
>JAISNZ010000122.1 GCA_031275955.1 Desulfovibrio sp.
CGCATTGTCAAACTCGGAGCGGTTCTGGACGGCGGCGACGGCAATGTCTGGGAATTCACCCTCAACGGCAATTTTGCCTTTTCCGGCCTGAAGACTCCCCATGTGGATAAGCCTTCGGAGGAGGACCCCGACGCCGCCCTGCTGGAAAAGCTCTATCTCATTGAAAAGCTGGTCAAGGGGCTTTGGAGCCTGCTGGAAGCGGCGTAGGGCCGTGAGGCGCAGGTGCTGATCAAGGGGCTTTGGGGCCGCTGGAAGCGGTGTAGGGCAGTGAGGCCGCAAAACCGGAGGAGTGCCCCCGTTGACTTTTCTCCGGGGCGGAGCTAAAGAATAAGGGAACCCCGGTTCCTGTGTGACCAAGAACCGGGGCTGGCACGGCGCGATTTGCGTCCCCGTGCACGGCTACCAGCATCGGAGCTACGTTTTCGACCCCGTATCAGTCGTGAGCTGATACGGGGTCAACTGCTATTCAGCCTTGGTGGCTGAGAGCAGAACCAGTATCAGCGCGATCAACGCGGCGAAAACAAGTCTTCGCGGCATGGCTGACACCCTCCTTTTCCGTTTGCGCCGTGCCGGCGCGAAGGCAGATTGAGGGTAACCGCGCAGCTGGACTTTAGGCGTTCTTTGCTGAGAAGCCAAGCCTTCTCCGGCTCCTGTACGCTGGGCGGACGGAGGAAGTATACATCATCGGCCAAGCCCCTTGCCCCGTTCTTTTTCCTGAACCTTTTCCGGGCGCTCCGGCTCCAGAATGTTTTCAGGCGCAAAGCGGATCTGGTTGCCTTCCAGGACAACCCGTTTCCCCCAGCGCGCGGCCGCGTATTTTTGGGCCGCTTCCTTGGCCGCGGCATCAAAGGCGGAAAAATAGATCTCCTTGCCGGTGTCGCGGATGAGGCCGCCGCCCCGCAGGGTGAAGAGGATGACGCCCCGATTGTCGATGCTGTGCTTCACCCCGGCGAAGAGAGGGGCCTCTCCGGGTTTGCCGAAAGCCTTTTCCTCCTCCTCCAGGCGTTCCATCTTGAGCACAGCCAACAGGGCGCGCCTGCTCGTGTCCCGCAGCCCGTCGGCCGACAGGACGGCTTTCTCCCGCTCCCTGGCCGTCTCCCAGATCTCGGCTCGGCGTTTGGCCAGGGCCTCGTAATCCGGCTTCTCCGCTTCCGGCGCCTTGTCGCCTTTGGCCACAAGATACCTTTCCTTGTTCTCCCAATAGCGCAAGGTTTCCAGGGCAAGCTCGTCGCCCTGTTCAGCTTTCATTTTCAGGAAATCGTTCCAGGAGGCGAAGGGATGCTCCTTTTTGACCTCAAGGCGCGGCTCGCGGCCGCGCCTGCGGATGGTGTCCCGATCCTCCCGCTCGTTGAGGCGGGAGTGCTGGATGAGCTTGATCAGAGACCGCTTGGACAGGTTTCCGGCCAGATATTCCTTCTGCAGATCCTCCCGCGCGGCTTCCCATTTCCGCTGGATTCGGAGCAACTCGGCGTCTTCGGCTTCCTTGATCAGCCGCAGCTTTTCCGTGCGCGTTTCCAGTCCCGCCTCGAATTCCCGCTTCAGGTTTTCGCGTTCCTTTTGCCGGGGGTCGGCGGAATAGCGTTCCCGCTCCGCCTCCTTGGGCAGATCAGCCGCGGGCGCAAAGGCTCCGAAACGTTTTTCCAGCTTGGCCAGGCTGCACATCCGGTCCAGGGCGCTGGCCTTGACAGCCCTTTTGTCTTTTTTGTCATGCCGGTCCTTGATCACCAGCCCGGCGCCGCGCAAGGCGAATTCCAGCCCGTATGCGGCCATGGCCAGATGCAGCTCCCGCCAGTCCGCGGCCTGGCCGCTGGCCTCCATGATGGCGTCATGGCGCTCCTTGACGTAGCCCTCAAAGGACTGCTGGCCGCTATGGGCCTCCATGCGCCCGGCCGCCTGCGACAGCTTCTCATGCGGCGGCAGCTTGATCTCCATGCCCGGATCCACAATCAGGCCGTATTCTTTCTCCAGTTCCCTGGCCGCCTCGTGCAGGGCCATGTGCTTTTTATACGGCTCATTCCGGGTCAGTTCTTCCCGGCGGATCATGTTGTAGGCGACATGCAGGTGCAGGTGATGGGTGTTCTTGTGCACCCCGCAATGCCGCTGATGATCGGCAAAGCCCAGAGCGGCGGCGAAACGCTTTTCCATGGCCAGGAAGTCTTCAGGCTTCAGCCGCTCCTCGTCCTCCGGCCGGAAACTGACGACCAGATGGTAGGTCTTCGCCTTTTCCGTCCGGCTGTTCATGGCCTGGGTGGCTTCCACCTCATGGATGGCCAGATCGTAATCCTCCCCGGCCCAGCAGCCCGCGCACCAGCTCACGAGCGCCTTTTCGCCCGCATGGTCGGCATCGGCGATATAGCGGGCCAGACGCCGGTAGTGGTCGTTTTCCGGCTTCGGCGGGTCAATGACTTTGACGATCATGCGGCCCTCCGTTTATCCGCGCAACGGCCGCCTTCAATTCATTCTGCCGCTGAGCGATTTCACGGATCAGGCTGTTGGCCTTCACCTGGTCAGCGCCGGAGGAGATGGCCATTTTCAGCAGGCCTCCCAGGCGGGCGATGTCGGCGTTGATCCGGAGCAAATCCCGTATGGCCGCCTGGTCAACGCGGCTCGGCACCGGGTAGCCGGCGCAGACGCGCCTAATGAAGGCGGAAACGGACAATCCCGCCCGGCTCGCCTGATCCGCTATCTGGCGTATTTCGTCTGTAGAGCAATATGCCCTGATTGTCCGCTTTTTGCTGGGCATGGCCGTTTCCCCCTTTTCCCCCCTGGAGTCGCTGTCTGAAATGGCCGTTGGCAGTGTCGTAAATTCTCCAGGCATAGCCGAGTCCGCGCTCTTCCCCCGGCGAGTGGTACCTGCCCACAGCCTTCCAGGTGAAGCCATGCCGGGCGATCTCGGCGGCGAGGATCGTAACGCCCGCCCGGATGTTCGCCTCCGGATCCAGCAGAGTTTCCGGCGCTACCTTCCAAAGATCGACCCAGCGCCGGTTGATCTGCATCAGCCCCACGTCATAGCTTCTGCCGGTTATCTGCGCGGTTCGGATAATCCGCGCGGCTTCCTCCGCGCTTCCAGGAAGGAAGGCCCG
>JAISNZ010000138.1 GCA_031275955.1 Desulfovibrio sp.
AAATAAAATTATATTTTACATGGGTACATTTTGGTATGAAACTACATAATCCTTATATTATCCAATGGTTATAGAAAAAGGCTCTGGAAGTTCAGTATAGACACCATGCCGCAAAATACCTTGAGGATATCCGTAACTTTTTACGGAGTCAGGTTACAGAATATAGGCCTGCCGGCAGGCAATGGGCATCCGCCAGCCCAGGCCGAAGGCATCTCCTGTGATTTTCAGGACCGGCGCCGCCAGGCGGCGTTTGAACTCCGCCGCCTGCACCAATTCGGCAACTTTGCGCACAATTTCCGGATTGTGACCGGAGGCGACGAGTTCTCCCACGCCCCGCCGTTTTTCCAGCATGTCCACCAGGAGGGCGTCCAGCTCCTCATAGGGAGGGAGGCTGTCCTGATCCGTCTGGCCGGGCCGCAGTTCCGCGGAGGGGGGTTTGCGCAGGACGTTGTCCGGGATGACTTCGCCGCGCCGGCGGTTAAGCCAGCGGCACAAGCGGAAGACCTCTGTCTTGTACAGGTCGCCGATCACGGCCAGGGCGCCGCACATGTCGCCGTATATCGTGCAGTAGCCCACGGAAATCTCCGATTTGTTGCCGGTGGTCAGCAGAAGCCGTCCGAATTTGTTGGAGAAGGCCATCAGGAGGTTGCCGCGGATGCGCGCCTGCAGATTTTCCTCGGCCGCATCCGGCGCGCGTCCGGCGAAGGCCGGGGCCAGGGCGGCGTCATAGGCGCGCATAAGCGGCTCAATGGGCAGAGTGGTTGTGGCCAGGCCAAGGTTGGCTGCCAGGCGGGCGGCGTCGGCAAGGCTGTGCCCGCTGGAATAGGGCGAGGGCATGAGCAGGCCGAGGACCTGTTCCTTCCCCAGGGCTTCGCAGGCCAGAGCCGCGACCAGGGAGGAGTCCACGCCGCCGGAAAGCCCAAGAAGCGCGGCGGCGCGGCCGGTCTTGCGGCAATAGTCCCTAAGGCCGAGGGTCAGGGCGTTCCAGATTTCCGCTTCCGGCGTGAAGTCGTCTTCGGCAATGGAGGAAGAGGGGGCCGCGACATCCACGACAAGCAGGTCTTCCGCGAAGCCCCGCGCCCTGGAGGAAAGGCCCTCCGGGGTCATGTGCTGGCTGCGGCCGTCAAAGACGAGGTCGTCATTGCCGCCCGTCAGGTTGGCGTAAAGGACGGGGGCGGCGTGCTTGCGGGCCAGCGTCGCCAGCATGTTCTGACGCAGGGCCTGTTTGCCCACGGTGAAGGGCGAGGCGGAGATGTTGATCAGGAGATCGAAGGGCGGATGATCCTCCAGAGGGTCCAGGGCATAGGCCGGATGGCTCCAGAAGGCGCTGTCGTTCCAGATGTCCTCGCAGACGGTCAGAGCGACGCGCAGGCCCTTGCAGTCCACCACGCAGGGCGCGCTGCCCGGCTCAAAATACCGGGCCTCGTCAAAAACGTCATAGGTCGGCAGCAGACGCTTGCTGTAGCGGGCCCGGATCGCGCCTCCGGCAATAAACAGGGCCTGATTGTGCAGCGCCTTGCCCCTGCCGGAAATGTTCTTTCCGATCGTTCCCAAAACCAGGGCTGTCTTGAGAGGGGCGATCTCCCCGGCCAGACGCAGGGCGGCTTCTTCCGCCCTGGCCGCAAAGGCGGGGTACAAGAGCAGATCCCGCGGCGGATAGCCGACAAGGGCCAATTCCGGGGTAAGGCAAAGATCCGCCCCCTGGCCGGCCGCTTCCCGGACCCCTTCGGCAATGCGCCCGGCATTGGCGGTGATGTCCCCCACAGTGGCGTTGATTTGCAGAAAAGCGCACTTCATCAAAACCACCTTTATGGTTTGAGACCAATTCGCTTTCAATAGAAAGCCAATTGGTATGGCAGAGGCGAAGCCGCTTGGGATGAGACCCCGGCCTTCAGGCCGCCCGCGCCCCGCCCTGAAGGCCCAGGCCGCCTTCCTGATCAGCCGTCCCTTTCCGCCCTTACGCGGCGGATGCGGTGCCGATCCATGCGGGTGACGGTGAAGCGGTTGCCGCACAGGGAGATGGAGTCGCCTTCGCGGGGGATGCGCTCCAGGGCTTCCATGAAGTGGGCGGCCAGAATTTTATACATGTCGGCCTCCGGGGGACAGGACAGGGGCAGATCCTCGGCCAGATCGTCCAGGGAGAGATCCCCGGAGACCAGCAGGCTGCCGTCGGGCTGGACGATGATGTCAGGCTCCTCGTTGTCGAATTCATCCTGAATGTCGCCGACAATGGCCTCCACCATGTCTTCCATGGTCAAAATGCCCTGCCAGGCCCCATATTCGTCAATCACCAGACACAGTTGCTGGCGTTTCGCCTGCATGAGGCGCAGGAGGGCGTCCAGGCGCATGGTTTCCTGCGCATACATGGGGCTGCGCAGGATGCCGCGCAGGCCGGCCCATCTCTCGCGGCGCGGAACGTCCCTGGCGTGGATAAAGCCGATGACGTTGTCCCGGCTGCCCTCGTAGACGGGAAAACGGGTATGGCCGCTCCTGCGGATAAGCTCCACAACCTCTTCCTGCGGGGCGGCGACGTCCAGCGTCAGGGCATCCACGCGGTGCAACATGATGTCTTTGGCCGTTTTCTGATAAAAGCTGAAGATGTTGTCCAGCATGCGGCCTTCAGCCGCATTCAGCTGGCCGCCCTTGCGGGAGTCCACAATCAGCATGCGCAGTTCTTCCGGGGAGTGGGACTGCTCCGTTTCCGAGGCCTGGGGGACGCCCAGCAGGCGCAGCAGGAGGCCGGACAGGGCATTCATGAGCAGGACCAGGGGAAAACAAAGGAGATAGCAAAGGCGCATGGGCCGGGCCAGCAGGAGGACCGTGGCCTCGGCCCTTTGCAGGGAAATGGATTTGGGGACGAGTTCGCCGAAGATCACATGGATCAGGGTGATCAGGGTGAAGCCCAGGGCCACGGAAAGGGAGGTGACCAGGGCCGGGCCGGTGAGGCCGCACAGGGCCAGAAGCGGACGCAACAGAAGGGCCACCGCCGGTTCCCCTATCCAGCCGAGGCCCAGGCTGGCCAGGGTAATGCCCAGCTGGCTCACGGAAAGGTAGGTATCCAGATGGGCAAGGCCGAAAAGGGCGCTTCGGGCCCGCTTGTCGCCGCGGGCGGCCAGGAGTTCCATCCGTGTCCGGCGCGCTTTGACAAAACCGAATTCGGCCGCGACGAACATGGCGTTCAACAGCACCAGCAAAAAGGCAAGCAGGAGCAACAGGCCGGTGTACACGCGATTCTCCAGTAATGCGCGGCATCCTCTGCCGCGACTCCCGCTCAGGAGGTTCCGGGGGCCGTATCCGGGGCGGGAACGCGATCCCGCTCAGGAGGCGGGCGGACCGTCCTTAAGAAGAGAGGCCAGCTCTTCCCGGATGACCCTGGCGGCGGACAGGGCGGCCTCCTTGTCCATATTGTCGCGCAAAGAGGTCAGGGCGGCGCGCAAGTCCTCAACCAGAGCGGCCTGTTCGGCAAGACGGGACTGTTGTTTTTCGATCTGGTCGTTTCTTTCCCGCAGCTCCTTTTTGAGGTCCGCAAGATCGTCTTTCACCCGGTTAAGGGCCTGCTGCAGGGGGGCAAGCCCTGAAGAGGAGGGGGCGCCGTTTTCCGGCCGGGCGGAGTTCTCCCGGCTTTCCGGCGCGGGGGGATGGCCGGGAGGGGGGGCCGAGGCCAGCATATCCTCCAGGACGGCGGCCAGGTCATTGAGATCCACCTCGTCATAGCGGGGAACGGCGGGGGAAGCGGCCTTGTCCGTAGGCGCGC
>JAISNZ010000231.1 GCA_031275955.1 Desulfovibrio sp.
CTATGGGAACCGGAGTGGAATACGCCTGCTGGGCTATGCTGGTGCTGGAGCGGACGGTGAGATTCGGCTGCTGATCATGCAAGCCGACAAGGGCGCGGTAAATTTCAATATCGGGAGCGTTTTTCCCTCGCATTTCGCGCACAATTTCTCTGGCGCGCAAGACAACGCCAAGCTCTATGGCTTCGTCAACGGCTTTGGCAGTGGCCGTGCCTGCCGTCACCGACCCTTTGAGAAGTTCCGACGCCTCCTTTCTGGCTTCGACAATACCGCCGAATTTGTGCCCGGTCTGGAATCTGTTTCGGAAGTATTCGGCCAGGGCGGTTCGGTTGGGTTTTTCGGGCGTACCGTATTCAGCGGCCGGTTGCGGGGGGGGTACGCTTCCATCTCCAGTATTGTCTAAATCGGGCTTAACTTCCGAAGGGCCGGGCATTTTGTCTTCCCTTCCGGGTCCGTCTTCTTCCCCGAATGTCTTCCGGAATGTCTCCTTCTGATCCACCGGAATCATCCTGCCGGAAGCCACGTCTGCCTGCCCCGCGTAGCGGGAGAACATATCCACAAAGGCGGCTTTCTTTTGGGAGATTGCGGCACGAAAAATATCGACCACTTCCTGCGATACCCCTTGGCGTGGCGTCCGCCCTGTGGTCATGTCAAACTGATCAAGAAACGCGCCGGGTTCTTTGATTCCGCTTCCCTTGAATCTTACCAGCAGTTCAACCGCGTCCCGCACCTCTTCCGTTATGTCCCAAGGCTTTCCGATGCCTTCGGCCACAAGAATATGGGGGATGGCCGCGTCAATCTTTCCGAGAATATCAGCGGGCAGCCTCGTCAGAATTTCATAATTCCGCGCCACGCGCCCGCGCAAAGCCTGTTCAATCAGGGTCTTCCCGTCCGGGTTCAAGAGTCCGTCCGCGCCGATGTAAGCGGAGAGTTCCGTTTTTTGAATAGCCCCGTCATGGACCAGCATTTCCACCACTTTTGCCGAAGCGGGTTCGTCGAAGTAGGAACGCAGGGTGTCCGCGCCCCGAAAGCCGTTCGCCAGCGCCTTTACCGTCCGCTGGCTGATGCGGTCGCCCCGGCTTTTGGAATCGGCCCGTTTTTCCCGGTCGTAGGAAAAACCTTCATTCAGGGCCGATATAAGAGACTGCCGTTCCCCCTTACCCATCGCGTTCGACACGCGGCGAACCAGCATGGGCTTTTTCATCCCTTTCACCGCATCGGGATCAAGCCCGAATCTGGCCGCGTTCCGCTCCAGAGCCTGCCGGTAACGGGCCGCGCTGTCCGGGCTTCCGTCATAGGCGCGATGAATGGACATGGCCCTGCCGTTGCCGCCAAGGACATTGCCTTCGCGGTCAACAACAGGAGCGCCCTGGTTCGCATCGGGCGCGTCCATCAACAGATCGGGGTCAAGTTTGGAGGCGTTCTCTATGACTTTATCCCGGCTGGCCGGTTCGTCATGGTAACGCCGTTCGTTTTCCAGAGCGTAGCGCGGGTTCTTCTGGAAACCCTGCCCCGGAAGGTGGGAAGTCTGGATGTCGTCGGCTTCGACAAACTCAAAGTCAGCGTCGAGCTTGTCCCTGCCGGGTATGGCTATTCTGGTTCGTCTTGGGGAAGGTGTTTCTTGGGCATTTCCTGATACGCCTCCTTCAAGCCCTTTCCGCGAGCGTAAGCTATCAGCAGGTTCGCCCCTTGTTCCCCGTCCGTCTGGCTCCAGTCCACGTTGTTGCTCAATTCCTCGTGTTCCGTTTTGGGCAGTTCGCTGTTTTGCGACATTCGGCGCCTCCCGCGTTTCGTCGGATTGTACCCCGGAACCGGCCCGTTCTTCAAGCCATTTTTCCAGTTCCGGCAGCCTGCTCAGGGGCAGGCGCCAGCGAATCCTTCCGCTCTTTTCCTCCCTTCTCGCGCCGATGCCTTCCAGTTGCCGGTTTGTGGCCGGGTCTTCGTCCCCGACGCCTTCCAGGGCCACCGAGGAAGAATTGGCGGGCACGATCCGGATGCCGGAAGGAATCTCTTCGTCCGGCGCCAGAAGTTCCGGCTCAACGGTAGCCGCCGGCGCGGGCGTTGCGGGAGGAACGGGCGCGGGCGCCGTCTGGGGTGCGGGGGTCTGTTGCGGTTCCGCCATTGCCCGCAACGACATGGCGCCGGGAGGCGGGGCCTCCATTTGCGCGGGAACATTCCGGCCAACGTCCTCCCCGGTATCCATGAACACCGTCCGCAGTGACGGCGGCTGAAATTCACGACCGTAGGCGCTGACAGGCCCCCGCCCGGTGGAATCCATGCCCATGACAATATCGCCACGCCCTGCAGGAAGCTGATCTTGAGCGGGGGGCAACATGGAGGGCGGAGGCGGAGCTTGCGCCGTATCCCTGCCATAAATCCAGGGCGTTGAACGCAGGGCGGGAAGCCCGCCCGCGGGCGGCAAGGCGGCTTGACCGCCGCCTGGGGGCAGGGCGTGGGAACCGTCCGCCTGCGGCGGCTCGGCCTCTTCCCTTCTCAAATCCCCTTCGCTTTTGCCCTGCAAAAGCCCGCGCAGGCCGCGCGCCGCCGAGTGCGCCCCGCCCATGAGAACGCTGCCGAGAACAACCGTTTTCCCCTGTGTCTCAAGAAATTCCCCCGGAGTGGGGGGGGTATCCCGAAGCCCGTATTTGTGCAGGATGCCTTCCTGTCCCTGGAAGGTCACGCCTTCCGTCAGAAGCTCTTCCCCTGCTTCCGCCCCGAACTTCGCGCCCACGCGGGTCAGGAAGCGTTTGGATATGGCGTCAACCGCCCTGCCAAGGCCAAGCCCCCGCAGCGCCTTGCCGATGGCCCCGCCAAAAAGCCCCGCCGTGAAAACATTGCTCACGGCCTCCGGCGCCGCTTCGTACAAGCCGAACTCATTCGCGTCGTTTTCAATGGCCGCCTTCAGATTGTTCGATTCTCCCAAGGTAAGAGGACGGCCCAATTCACGCTCGGCGGCCTCGTAAACCGTCTGGACGAACTGATCTTTCGCCATGCGGTAGAAAACCGGATAGGTCAGAGCGCCGGCTCCCGCCGCCGCTCCCACCGGCCCTCCAAGTGCTCCTCCGGCCAGCGCGCCGGGCACACCGACCGCCACGCTGGTCACAACCGATTTGGGGGCGTTATAGGCGGCCGCGTTCCAGCCTCCGGGGTTCTGGACTTCTTGCAGGGAAGGGACGCGCGCGGCCTGGTCCCTTTCCTGCTCCTGAATCACCCGTGTCGCCAGGGAATTGTCCCCCGGCCCGATGTCTCCGGCGCGAAAAACGCGGGCGAGGGACATGGGCAGTTCGTCGGTGACGGCGTCCCGGATTCCCTCAAAAAGGTTCAGGCCAAAACCGAGAGGCCCGCTCCGGTCCTTGGCGCGGATCGCCGCTTCCGCTTCTTCCGGAGACATCCCGCCGCCGGGGTTCTGTGCCACAAAACTTCGCGCCGCGATTTTTACCGGGTCTTCCGCTGCCGGCCCGCCGAACTGCCGGGCGAACTCCTCAAACGGCATATGCGAATACTGTTTGCGGTGCAGGGCGGACGTAAGCTCGTAGTCCGTCATGTCACTGTACATGGGGTATATCTGGCGTATTTCCGAGAGGCGAATCATGGGCTTTTCCTCGTGTGTGTCCAAAAAATGAAACTTGGCACACTCACGGAATATGGTTATCCTGCGTTTGGAGGCGTTATGAAAATCAAATCGCTTCTTGCTTTACTCATGCGTGACGAGAATGACCGGAAATATTGGGCCGGAATTTTTGGCATGGCCGGAGCCGCCAGCCTTGCCGTTGCCTTTTTTGACGCTAATTTCATTGCTCTGTACGCCGGTGTTGTCTTTTCCCTCTATGGGCTGAAATTCAACCGAATGGGGTAAACCATGTTGAACAGTGTGCTTTTCTACGGGGGTTTGGCCGCCATCCTTGTTGTGTTCGGTTATTTGGCCTTTCGCCTTGGCGACGAAAAACGGCATTAATTCCACCCGGAAAGGGGAACCTCACTGATTTTCCCCAAAGAGCCCCACAAAGGCTGCCGTCTGAGCCGTCCTGCTTCCGCCGCGCTGATTTGTTGTTCGCTGCCGTCTGGTCGCACGAGGTAATATTCAACATTGTTGCGCCCGTGTCCTCTTCTCCGCTCAACCACGCGCCCTTCTTCCCTCCTTGCCGGTTGTTGCTCCGGCGTGTCGGCGGCTTCCTCCTGAACCGCTCCTTGCGTCAGTTGGGCGACCGTGTTGCCTTCCGTTTCCGGCTGGTCTCCCTTTTTCAGCCCCAAAGGATCGGCGGAGGCGGTATCACCCGCTGGATTTCCCATTCCCAGAAGCGCAGCCGCTCCTTCCATAGACAGCGGCTCGCCGAGGCCCCATTTGCCGTCCTCGTCCTTCTCTCTGCGGTAATACCAGCCCTTGTCATAGACGTAGCCACGGGAAGCGAGAAAACGTTTGACCTCCGGGGACTCAAAGTTGGCCTCCCCTCCTTCCGTTGCTTTCCCCAACGCGCCCCGCGCCCCAAGCCGCGCCCTGCCGGTATCCAGCCGGTCCGCCACGTTGATGCCCGCCGCCCCAAGTTGTTCCAGGGGCAAAAATTCCACTCCCGGCGTTCCGTCCCGCATCACAAGAAAGCCGTCCTCGTATGCTCCGTTGGCCCCCGGCTGCGTCTGCGGCACAAGCGTCACGTTCCGGCCCTGGCTGTCTGAAGCGTGAATCCACGTCTTCGGGTCTCGCTTATTGGTCATATTCCGCTGCATCTGCATCATGGCATAGGGGATCATGAATCTCTGGAAGTCGACCGGGGAATTGATGGTGGCAATCATGCGTCTTCCTTCGTCAAGGCTCACGGTCCTCGCGTGGCCAAGCCTGCCGTCCGCGTCCCTCTCCGTGATGTTGAAGGCTTTCGCCTGCGGGTCATACTCGGCCTTAAAGGGAAGGGCCATGCTGCCGGTGAGCTGGGTTATCGCCATGCCTTGCTGGTCCGGGTCGGTCAGGGTGTTGACGTATTGCATCCCTCCAACGAACTGGTTGTACTGGTGTTCCGCCAGCTTTCCCCATGCGTCGAAAACCTTGGCCTGCCCTTCCTGCGTTTTCAGGTACTCTTCCTGATATTTCCCCAAGGCCATGATGTCGCGCGGGTTGGTAAACTGTGAAGGGTCGAGCGCCGTGAGGTTCCCCCCGGCCTGCTGCACCCGCTGGCCAATCTGGTTCATGCGGGCGTTCATGTCCATGTCGCCCAGCGTGTCGCCGAAGGCTTTCCCTACCTGCATACCGGCCAGCATGTCGTTGGCCGTGTTGTTTCCGTAATTTCTGTAGGCCACGTTATCGCTCACTTTTTGCTTTTACTTTGCAACACGGGCAGGCCGATGCCCATCTGGTTCAGGCCGTAGCCAAGGCCGATGCCCATGCCGCCAAGAGAACCGGCGTTTTGCCCTCCCACGGCCCCGCCCAGAGCGCCGCCCAAACCGCTGCCGATGGAGATGCCCGCCGCCGTGCCAAGGCCGGGAACCACACTCCCCACAATCCCCCCCGCAATCCCTCCCACCACAGGCAGGATGTCGCCAAGGAAACTGGTTTCCGGCTGTTTGACGGTGGTGGTCTGCGTCTGGTTGACGGCCTTGTCCATGTTGGCGTAGGAGTTCGACGCGCCCGCCATGTTTTGCGTGCTGAGTTCAGCCGCATTGGTCCTGGGCATGGAGTTCCACACCCCCAAAAGTTGTGACATGCTCATGGCGCCGCCTCCTTCACTGCTGGCCGAACTGCATGGCCGTGGCGAGGTTCTTGAAGTTCATATCTTCCACGCCCTGCCGCGCGGTGTTGGCCGCCCCTACTTTCAGCGCGGCGTTCTGCAGGGCCATATTCCGCATCCCGGCCAGGGAAGCGCCGGACGCGGGGTTGATGCCCAAACGCGACATATCCCGGTTCATGGTTCCCTGCGCCGTGGACATGGCCCGGTTCACGTCCGTGACGGCCTGCCCGGCGGAAAGGGTGGAGGACTTAGGCTTTGCCAGGGCGTAAAAGTTCTGCTGTACGCCCTGAAGCCCTTGCAAACCTTCCTTGGAAACCTGCGTCTGCAAGGGAAGAAGCTCGGCCTGGCTCTGGAGGGTGGCCTCCTCAACCGGGGCCTGTTTCTGCTGCCACCAGTTGAAATATTCGTTTGCCATCGCAATTTGCTGTTCCGCCACGGAAGCCATGCGGGCGTTGTATTCCTTGTCGGGCTCGGAACTGATGTTGGTGGTCGAAGAGGTGCTACCGCCTCCCTTGCCGCCGCCGCAGAACAAAACTTCACCGCCGTGTTCGCGGGGGTCCGCTTCAAGGACGCGGCCCGTTGCCGCGTCCAGAACGATTTTCCGGAAAATTTTCATGGCCGCCCCTTCTTCGTCTTGGCAAGGCGCCGGTTTGTCGTTATGGTTTTCATGGAGACGTTAAAATGACGACTTCATGGATTCTCTATATTCTCGTTGGCGTTGTTGTGAGCCTCTACGGGTTTTACCTTCTCAAAAAGGGACGGCACTCCTGATCCAGTCCTCCGGAGCCGTTTCCCTTGTCGCGCAGGAAATCAACGCCGGCTCCAGCCGTTCCGTATCCGCCATCCATACCGCGCCGGGAACCTCCCCCACCGGCATGAACCCCACCTTCCGTATCCACCGGCAGGCGGCTTCATTCCTCGCCGGGGTCGTTCCGTGCAGAAAATCCACCAGGAAACCCTTCCCGTCCTTCATCCGGTGCAGAAGCGACGCCACGGCAAAACGGGCTATGCGGACCTCGCTGACGGGGTGCGCGCTCCCAAGCATGGCGAAATGGATGTTGGCCGCCCCGTGCCGCAGGTCCGTTATCCAGAACATCCCCCATTGGTTCCCGTCCCCGTTCAGCGCCCAGAAATGAACATCGTCCCTGCGGACCAAATCGCGGAAGTCGTGGTGCTTCCGTATCCACCCGTCATGGAAAGTGTTCTCTCTCCTTCCCGCGTCCCCAAGCCTGTCGAAAAGCTCGTACAGGTCCGTATCCCGCAGGGAAGCCTTGTATGTCATGGCATATTTCACGCCTTGCGCTCCTTTTCCCGGCGTTCGGCTTCCGCCCGCTCAAGTTCCAGCAGTTTTTGCCTCATGGCCTCCAGAAAAGCCTTTTCCGCCGGGCTGAAGGTGGCCGGAACCGGAGGAAGGGAAGAAGGCCGGCTCACGACATCGCCCCCTGCATCAGTTCTCCCGTTGTGGCGGCCAGGGCCATGCGCCGGACGGGGCGTTGCGAGGATATTTCCAGCTCAAAAACGCGGGCCGTGTATCCCGCCGGCATGGGCATGATACGGTCGAACCGGACCGGGCATTTCGCCCGTTCCTTCCCGTCGCCGAACACCGTGACGAACCCGTCCGCGTAAGCGTCCATGCCAGGGAAGCGGTCGGATTGTTCCCCTCCGAACGGTTCTTCCCCACACATCTGTCCGTCGATGTATCCGCCCCAGAAAACGATGGTGCCTTTGGCCGGAGGGGTATCCATCCCTCCGCCTTCCACGATCAGGGCGGCCATGTTGACCGGCGCGGGAAACACAAATTTCTTGGAGCGCCAGGAGAAATACATATTGCCCTGTCCCTCGAACATGCGGTAAACGCCCAACATTTCGCTTTTCCCGGACTGCATGGTGGACACCACCCTCCGTTGGGACGGAACCACCTGCAACGCCGTGCCGTATTCGCCCAGAAGCCGCATCCGCGCCTGGTTGTCCGCGCCGAAGTCCAGAAGCAGCGCGCCTCGTTCCCCGTCCTTTTTTTCGTAGTAGGCCATATAGGTGGTGTCGAACCACGCGGCCAGAAAAGACGGCGGGTTGAACGCCTGCCATTCTTCCTCGTTGATCAGCCCTTCGGTCACGTTTTGGGGGGACGCCGAACCCTGCGCCGCCAGGTACAGCCCGTCTTTTGATGGGAACAGCACGCCGAGGGGGGAAGAGACGACGCCATGTCTGCCGAGGCATGGGGCAAGCCCGTCCAGAATCGTGGTGTAGGCCGCGCTCGGACTTTCCACGGTCAGGGCGTAAACCCTGCTGTCGGTCAGCGCGAACAGGGTGCGCTGCGATGCGGCCATGGCCACAATCCCATCCATGACGGCAAAGCGGTTGGCGACGGGCCATGCGTAGGGCTTGAACTCTTCGCTCAACCACACCTGGATTCCGTCGTGCGCGGCCAGGATGCCGCCGGGAAGTTCCGTGAGGTCGCGCAGCTCGGAAGAAGGAGGGAGCCAGAACATGCCGGGCATGGTTTCGGCCAAATCCTCATCCGTGAGCATGTCGGTGAATGTCGTTTCATCGGGGCCTATTTCCGCCACAAAAGAAAA
>JAISNZ010000002.1 GCA_031275955.1 Desulfovibrio sp.
CTGCTCGTGGGCCTTCGGGAACACTTTCTGGAAAGCGGCTCTCCCCGCGGCCTGACGATTTTCCATTCCGCCGCCTGCGGGGACAAGGGGGAGAAAGGGGCAAACCGCATCGCCCTGGAAGGCTTGGTGCAAAAACTGTATTGCGGCCATATCGGCCTTGAGCCGCATTTCGCCAGGTTAACGGCGGAAAACAAGATCGCCGCATATCTTGTGCCGCAGGGAGTCAGTTCCCATCTCCTGAGGGCCATCGCCGGCAAAAAAATCGGGGTTGTCACTCATGTCGGACTGAAAACCTATGCGGATCCCAGGCTGGATGGATGCAAACTCAACGCGCGGGCCCGCGCGGCCGGGGATGTTGTGGAACTTGTCACCCTGGCCGGCAGGGAACAACTCCTGTATTACTCTTTCCCCATTCACGTGGGCTTCATCCGCGCCACCTACGCCGATGAAGACGGCAACCTCACTCTGGAAAAGGAAGCCTGCTTCTCCGAGCAACTGGAAATCGCCGCCGCGGTGCATAATTCCGGAGGGATTGTCATCGCCCATGTGGAAAAAGTGGTGGCCCGCCATACCTTGCACCCGCATCTTGTGAAGGTGCATGGCTTTATGGTCGACTATGTGGTTGAGGGAAATCCGGAACATACTTTCCAGAGTTATACCACAGGAACCGGGTATCATCCTGAATGGATCGGGGAAGTGCGGATTCCCCTTTCCGCCATCAGCCCGGAGCCCCTGACGGAGAGAAAAGTTATCGGCCGCCGAGGGGCGATGGAACTCAGGGCCGGCATGCTGGTCAACCTGGGCCTGGGCATTCCCGATCAGGTAGCGGCTGTCGCGGCTGAAGAAGGGATCTCCGAGGCCATCACCATGTCCATCGAATCCGGCATTTTGGGGGGAGTGGCCCTTGCCGGGCTGGACCTGGGGGGCGCCGTCAATCCCGTGGCCGTGTATAAGGAACCGGATATTTTTGACATTTACGATGGCGGCGGCATTGATCTCACCTGTCTGGGGGCGGCCCAAATCGACCAGCAGGGCAATGTCAATGTCTCCCAATTCAGCGGCAGATCCGTTGGTCCCGGCGGATTCATCAATATTTCCCAAAATGCTAAAAGGGTATGTTTCTGCGGAACCTTTATGGCCGGCAGGCAATCCTATGAGATTCGGGACGGAAAACTGAAAATTCTGCAAAACGGAACGGGCAGAAAATTTGTCCAAAAGCTGGATCAGGTTACTTTCAGTGGAGAATATTCCCGGGAAACGGGCCAGGATGTTCTGTACATCACGGAACGGGCCGTTTTCCGCGCGACCGATGAAGGACTGACTCTGGAGGAAATCGCTCCTGCACTGAGTCCGGAAGCGGACATTTTTCCCTTCATGGAGTTCATGCCCCGTGTTTCCTCCCGGTTGAAGGAAATGGATCCCCGCATCTTTCACGACAGGAAGATGGGGCTTGCCCTGTAGCCGCCTTTGCCGGGCCGGCGGCAACTTTTCCGGCAGGAAGGTCTTTCCGGCCTCCCTGCCTTCTTCTCCGTAAAAACATAACCTTAAGGAGGAACCGGCGATGCGCGGCAAAACCTATGATGAACTTTCCGTAGGCGACAAAGCCGCTTTTTCCAAAACCGTCACAGAAGCGGATATTCACAGTTTTTCCGCGATAACCGCGGATTTCAACCCTATCCATACGGACGAGGTTTACGCAGCGGGCAGTTCTCTGGGGAAAAAGGTCGGGGGCCGCATCGTTCAGGGGATGCTCTCCGCCTCCCTGTTCTCCACCCTTGTGGGCATGTATCTGCCGGGAAAGGGGTCTCTGTATGTGTCGCAAACCTGTCATTTTAAACGTCCAGTGAAAATCGGCGATACCTTGCGCGCGGAATGCGAGGTTTTGGAAAAACGGGAAAAGGGCCGTCTCCTCATGCAGACCCGCTGTCTCAACCAGCACGGCGAGGTGGTGGTGGAAGGCGAAGCTGTCGTGTCCGCGGCCCGAAAGGTGGAAGACGTTATCTGATCGCGCTGGCGCGCGTCCCGCAACCAGAGGAGAATGGCATGGACTTTGAACTCACGGAAGAACAAAGGCTGATTCGGAACATGGTCCGGGAATTCGCGGAAAATGAGGTAAAGCCCATTGCCGCGGAAATTGACAAAAATCATCGCTGGCCCGAGGAAACAATCGCCCGGATGCGGGAACTGGGTATTCTGGGGCTGTCGATTCCCGAGGAATACGGAGGGTCCGGCGGCGGCACAATAGCGTACAGTCTGGCCATTGAGGAGCTTTCCCGCGTTTGCGCTTCCCATGGGGCCATTCTGGCAGTTCATATAGGGGCCATCAACTCCATCCGTCTTTTCGGCACAGAGGCGCAAAAGAAAAAATTCATTCCGGAAATGGCTTCCGGCAAGCGCATCGCATGCCTGTGCATGACGGAGCCCGGCGCGGGCACGGACGCCTCGGCGCAGAGAACGCGCGCCGTGCGCGACGGTGACCGGTATATCATTAACGGCGGCAAGATTTTTATCACCAACGGCCCCGTGGGGGGCACCTATGTCGTCCTGTGCATGACCGCCCCGGAAAAAGGGGTCAAAGGCATTTCGGCCTTCATCGCCAACCGGGAGACTCGCGGCCTGAAGATCGGCCAGATAGAAGAAAAACTGGGCATCCGGGGCTCTGTCACCTCCGAGGTTTTTTTTGAGGATATGGCCGTGCCCGCGGAAAATCTGCTCGGCGGGGAAGGACAGGGTTTCAAGGTGGTCATGAAGACCTTGGATATCGGCCGCATCGGCATGGCCTCCCAGGCTGTGGGCATCGCCCAGGGCGCGCTGGATGCCGCGGTGGCTTATGTCAAGGAGCGCAAGCAGTTCGGCAAGCCCATTGCCGCCAATCAGGGCATCCAGTGGATGGTGGCGGAAATGGCCGCCAGGATCGAGGCGGCCCGCCTGCTTACCCGCAAGGCGGCCATTCTCTGCGATCAGCGGGACCGCATCAGCCTGGAAGCCGCCATTGCCAAGCTGACAGCCTCCTCCACCGCCATGGACGTGACCGTCAAGGCCGTTCAGCTCCACGGCGGTATCGGCTACACAACGCATCACCCGGTGGAACGCTTCCTGCGCGACGCCAAAATCACGGAAATTTACGAAGGCACCAGCGAGGTCATGAAAATGGTTATCGCGGGCAGCGTGCTGGCATAGAACAGTTCACGAAGGAAACGAGAGAACCGCTCTGCAAGGATTTGATGTTTATTAAACAATATCAAGATATTATATTATTTTTTGCGCAACAATCCTTATCCTTGGAAAGACCGTCCGGCAGGACGCGCCGGTGCGCAGGCCGGCAAGGAGGCGGTAGAGATGCGTAAACTCTCCCGGGCGATAGACAGGATCAATTCGCTTATCGGCATCGCCTGTTCCTATTCCGTGCTTCTGATCGCCGGGGTAGTGTTGCTGGAGGTTTTCAGCCGCAGGATTCTCGGCGCTCCCACAGTCTGGTCCTTTGAACTTTTTGTCATGTTGTACGGATTTCATTTCATGATGACCATCCCCTATGGCCTGCTGGTCAGATGCCATGTCAACGTGGACATCCTCTACGATCGCTTTTCTCCCCGCACCAAGGCCATCATTGATTTGGGCACCTTCGCCCTCTTTTTTTTCCCCTTCACCCTCGGCCTGTTATGGGCCTCCATTCCCTTTGCCGCGCAATCCTGGGCCGAGTGGGAAACAAGCTGGTCCGTCTGGTCTCCGCCTGTATATCCCATTAAAACCGTTATCCCCGTCGCTTTCTTTTTGATGATCCTGCAGGGCGTTTCCGAGTGCATAAAGCGCTGGATCTTGATCCGGGAGAAAGGAGAGCGGCCATGAGCGACCTTTTCTCCTTTTCCATGTTCGCCCTGCTTTTCATCGGGCTGGCTTCCGGGCTGCCTCTGGCCTTTGTTCTGGGTGGACTGGCCCTGTTTTTCGGCCTTATCGGCTGGGGGACGGACTGTCTGACCATTTTCGTCAACAGCGTTTACGGCGTCATGGATAATTCCTCCCTCACGGCGGTGCCTCTTTTCGTCCTCATGGCCAACTTTCTGACCGCCTCCAACGTGACGGAAGGACTTTTCGATTCTGCCCGGTATCTTCTCGGCACCCTTCGCGGGGGCGTCGGTCTGGCGGTCATCATCGTCGCCACTATTTTCGCCGCCTGTACCGGCGTTGTGGGGGCCTCTGTGGTGACCATGGGCCTCTTGTCCATCGGCGCCCTGACAGGATACGGCTACAGCAAACCGCTGACCGCGGGTCTTGTCTGCGCAGGGGGGAGCCTGGGCATCCTTATCCCGCCCAGCATCATGCTGGTGGTCATGGCTTCCACGGCGCAAATCTCCGTGGGCAAGCTGTTTCTCGCAGCCCTGATCCCCGGTCTGATCCTGGCCCTGAGCTATGCGCTGTACACTCTCTTTGTCTGCTGGAAATGGCCCGACATGGGGCCGGCCCTCAGCCCGGAAGAACTGGCCCGGGTTCCCGTGCGGGACCGGTTGCGCGGCTGCCTGATCAACCTCGTTCCCCCCATGATCCTGATCTTCAGCGTCCTCGGATCCATTTACACCGGCGTGGCCACACCCACAGAAGCGGCCGCCATCGGGGCTCTCTTCGCTCTGGTTCTGGCCGTCGCTTACGGGCGCTTTTCCCTGACGATGCTGCACCGCGCCGTCGTGGAGACAGCCAAGACCACCACTATGTGCATGGCCATTATCATGTGCGCGGCCTGCTTCACCAATATGTTTCTGGGCCTCGGCGGGGACGAGGTGGTCAAACGGCTGATCGTCACTCTGGGCCTCGGCAAATGGGGAGTTTTCATCCTCATGATGATCATTCTGCTGATGCTGGGCTGTTTTCTGGACTGGATGGGCATCGTCATGATCGTGCTGCCCATCTTTCTGCCCCTGATGCGAATATATGCTTTTGACATGATCTGGCTGATGACCATTGCCGCCGTCATGCTCCAGACCTGCTTTCTCACCCCGCCGGTGGGCTACGCCCTTTTCTATATCAAGGGAGTGGCGGGAGATCTCCTTACTACCCAGGAAATCTACAAGGGAGTCGTGCCCTTTGTGATTATCGTCGTCCTGATGGTGGCTCTCCTCGCCTTCTTTCCGGAAATCGCCACTTGGCTGCCCAGCCAGTCCAAGGCATGAGCCCCGCGCGGCCGCGCGGGCGGACGCACGCCGCACGGGCCCAAGGCATTTGCTCCGGTAAGCGCCGGGGCCAATTTTCGGTTCCTCCTCCAATCACGGCAAGGCGGCATAGTCTTCAGGGCTGTCCACATCCTGGAGAATGCCCGGGTCGCAGACAGGCACCTGCAGAACCTCCTGTCCCAGGGAAGCCAGCAGGCCTCTGGCCCCTGTATCCCCGCGCAGGACGGACAACCGGGGAAAAAGGGAACGGGAGAGAACCACGGGGTTTCCTCGTTGTTGTCCATAGATGGGCACACTGGCGGCATGGGCCGGATTGCGGGCAAGCGCGGCCCTGTGGGCGGCGCAAAGCCGGTCCGCGGTCTCCGCCCTGATCAGGGGCTGATCTCCCAGAAAAACGCAAACCCCCTGCACCTTTTCTGCCTCAGGGCCTTCCAGCAGAGCTGAAATCCCGCATTGGAGCGAAGTGCTCTGCCCTTCCCGCCAGAGAGGATTGCAGGCCACGCGCAGGGGGAAAGGCATGCGGCGGGGCGGAAAATCTTCCAAAACACGCTCCAGGGCCGAAGCCTGATGCCCCAGGACTACGGTAAGGGATAAAAACTCCGGGACCAAAAACACTTGCTCCAGCACATGGCGAATCAGAGGCTTTCCCCGCCAACGCAGCAAAAGTTTTCCTCCCCCAAGGCGGGTACCTTCTCCGGCGGCGAGAACCAGCGCGGCTATGCCGGGGAAAGCTTGCGGCATTGCAAGAAGTCCCGCCTGGCGGATCCAAGGTAGAGGGCGTGCGGGAGGCCGATCCCGCGGGCAAAGAGCGCGTGGGCCAAGGCTGTCCCGGCCTCAAAGGTTCCCGGCAGATCGGCCTGATTGCAAAAAAGCAGACGCTTCGCGGTATCCGGGGTATGTTGAAAGATGCCGCGCGGGTGCGTTATCAACATTGCCACGGCTTCCGGCGTAACGGTTTCTCCAGGGACTCTCCCCGTAAGGGTGGAGAAGTACTCCGGTCGAAAAACCGGGTCTGGCTGAGAAGAAGGCAAAAAGCAGGACAGGCCGATGACGCCAAGGACGACGGCAGTCTCCCCGGGAAAGACAGGCTCATGTTCCGCTGGGGCCTTAAGGGGTTTGCCGGCGGCTCCATCCGCCTCGACAAGAATCCAGGAGGCGAAGGCCCGCCCGTGAAGGGCGTCGATTTCGGCAGCGCTGTACCCATAAACTTTGTCCGGATCCTGGCCGCCGGAGGCCGGACGGGCGGCAAACAACGCACCTGCCGGGGGCGGCGCGAGAGATGCCGGATCCGGTTCCAGGGACACGGGGAGGTATTGCCTGGGCTTGGGACGGCACATTCTGGTACTCGTGGTGCAAAGCACGGATTGTCCCGCCCTGGCCAAAGCCGCGCCCAGGGCAAACAACAACGTCGTTTTCCCCCCGCCGCCGGCAAGGCAGACAATACCGGGGCCAAACGGCTCAAGCTCTTGCAGCAGCGACACTTGTTGACAGCGCATTGGCGACCCCTTATGTATTCCAACAAGGAAGACGACAGGAAACAGCCCATGGAAAAGACTTTCCGGTCATGCCGCGTACTGATTAAAGGGGGCGGGGAAATGGCCTCCGGCATCGCCGTGCGTCTGTATCGATCGGGATTCCGCGAAATTCTTCTGCTGGAAACACGGACCCCCCTGGCCGTGCGGCGGATGGTAAGCTTCAGCGAAGCCGTATACGATGGCGAACAACAGGTGGAAGGCGTCCCGTCCCGCCTAGCCCATAACGAGGACGAGATTTCCGCTTTGTGGAGGCAGGACGTTATTGCCGTTGCTGTGGACCCCGCATGGAAACACATATCCCTCCTCCGCCCTGATGTCTGTATAGATGCAATCCTGGCCAAACGCAACCTGGGCACCAAACTCACCGACGCCCCGCTTGTACTGGCCCTTGGCCCCGGCTTTACAGCCGGAGAAGAGGTTCATGCGGTCATTGAAACCCAACGCGGGCACAATCTTGGCCGGATATACCGGAAAGGAACGGCGGAAGCCGATACCGGCATCCCCGGAGCCATAGGAGGTTACACGCTGGAACGGGTTTTACGTTCCCCTGAAGCCGGATTTGTGTCTCCCTTCCGGCGAATCGGCGACACCGTGCGGGCGGGCGAAACGATACTGAGCGTAAACGGCGTTCCCGTGACGGCCCGAATTGATGGCGTACTGCGGGGGCTGATTCATCCGGGCATCCCGGTGCCGGCCATGGTTAAACTGGGAGACGTCGATCCCAGGGGCAGGACGGAATACTGCCGGACAGTATCCGAAAAGTCCCGTGCCCTCGGAGGCTCCGTTCTGGAGGCCATCTGCGCTTACTTGCACGATACTCAGGGGCGGAACAGAACCCCTGCTCCGGGCAAACAGCGCCCGGCCGCGTCTCCGGAATGCAAAGGCGCGGCAAACTCGCCGCAACAGCGCTGATTTTCAGAATGGATGTGAGGGTCTGCGCGCGATTCAAAGACAATTTTCACCGCAAACAGGCCGGAATACTTTTGGAGAGAGGAAATCCCCACCCCCAGCAAAAAGAAGGCGCATGATGAACACCCTGGATTGCAAAAACCTGGCCTGCCCGGAGCCTGTACTCCAGGTCCGCAGGTATCTCACGGAGGAGAATCCGGAAACCCTGACCGTACTTGTGGATAATGCAGCCGCGTGTGAGAACGTGACCCGCTTCCTTAAGTCGCAGGGTTTTACTGTTTCTTCTGCCGAAGAGGACGGCATCTGGAGCGTGGCTGGCGTCAGGACAGCCTCCCCGCCGCAACAGGAAGGCGGCAGGCCTGCCCGCGTTGTGAAGCCGGACTGTGAGCGGCAAAAGATTCTTGTCGTCCTTCTCTCCAATGTCCTGGGAACCGGCGATGATACGCTGGGAGGCCGCCTGATGCATACCTTTCTGGCAACGCTGCCGGAAATGGGCGAAGCCCTGTGGCGGATCGTTCTCCTGAACGGCGGCGTCAAACTCTGCATTGAAGGCAGCCCGGAGCTGGAACCGCTGCGAGCGCTGGAAACCCAGAAAGTGGGCGTCTTTGCCTGCGGAACCTGCCTGGAGTATTACGGCATCCGAGAGAGGATGGTCGTGGGGCAGGTCACGAACATGCTGGACATTGTCACCGCCATGCAGCTTG